>JBBDTC010000091.1:3037-8778 GCA_040904625.1 Gammaproteobacteria bacterium | reverse complement strand
ATTTTGCGGCATTTCGACGACCTCGCGACGGACGGGTGTGAGAAATGCGGGCTAGTGTGATTCATGCGGGCCAATACCGTCGCGCCGAGACCAAGCGGCCCGCCGACGGCGCCCGATTATAGCGGCTGTAATGTGACAAAAGCCGTCACGAACCGCGCGAGGCGCCTGCAGCTCGGCCAGGGCCACCATTCAGGTAGCCCAGCAACCCTGCGAGTCCCGATCGGGCGAGGCTGCCGGCGCCGGTTTTCCGCACGAGATGATGTTCACGCGATCGCTCTGCTCCCTCTTGCAGGGCCTGCTGCCAGCCCCGGTCAGCCATTGTCGGCGGCTTCACAGGCGCGACGCGATGGGCAAATGTCAACAAACGTCATGCACCTGTGACCCGTTTCCCAAACCGCGCCGATTGCCATCCAGGCACCCGCTTCGCCTGGCCGGCGATCCGCTGGCGGTTCAATCCGTTCGTAATCAGCCCTTCGGCTGAGCCCAAGACAGGGCCTGTCGCACCACGGGCGGATTCAACATATCTCGCCGGAATCCGCACCCGGGCCGCGACGGTGGATTCATACAAACTATCGACATAGACCGGGCTCGCGCTCGAACGTTCGGTTGAACCACAATCCCGCTGCGCCCGCTAGAATGCCGCCATCGCCCATCAGATAAGGATGCCCCGTGGACCTCACCCCTGCCATTTTCAAAGCCTACGATATCCGCGGCATCGTGCCGCAGACCGTCAATCCCGAGGTTGCCGAAGCCCTCGGCAAAGCCTTCGGCAGCCGCGCCCGGGCGGTTGGCGAGCGCAGCGTCGCCGTCGGCCGCGACGGCCGCCTGAGCGGCCCGGAGCTCACCGAGGCCATGATCCGGGGTCTCGTCGCCACCGGCCTCGAAGTCATCGATCTCGGCATGGTCACCACGCCCATGCTCTACTTCGCCGCCAACACCGTCTGCAGGAGCGGCATCCAGATCACCGGCAGCCACAATCCCAAGGACTACAACGGCTTCAAGATGGTCCTGGCCGGCGAAGCCATCTATGGCGAGGCCATCCAGGCGCTGCGCCAGATCATGGCCGACGAATCCTGGACGCTCGCCGAGGGCGGCCAGGTGCGCAAACTGGATGTCTGGCCCGCCTATCGCGATCGCATCGTCGGCGACATCACCCTCGCCCGCCCCGTCGACATCGTCGTCGATTGCGGCAATGGCGTGGCCGGCGCCACCGCGCCCGCCCTCTTCCGGGCGCTTGGCTGCAAAGTCACCGAACTCTTCAGCGAAGTCGACGGCACTTTCCCCAATCACCACCCTGACCCGAGCAAACCGGAGAACCTGGCCGACTTGATCCAGGCGCTCAGCGACACCGGCGCCGAACTCGGCCTCGCCTTCGATGGCGACGGCGATCGCCTAGGCATCGTCACCCGCGACGGCCACAACATCTTCCCCGATCGCCAGCTCATCCTGTTCGCCCAGGACGTCCTCTCGCGCGTCCCCGGCGGGCATATCGTCTACGACGTGAAATGTTCACAGCAGCTCGGCCCCGCCATCGAGGCCGCCGGTGGCGTGCCCTGCATCTACAAGACCGGGCATTCGCTGATCAAGGCGCACATGAAAACCATCGACAGCCCCCTCGGCGGCGAGATGAGCGGCCATATCTTCTTCAAAGAGCGCTGGTACGGCTTCGACGACGGCACCTACGCCGGCGCGCGCCTGCTCGAGATCCTGAGCCGCAGCCCCGATGCCAACGCCGTATTGCACGCCCTGCCGACCAGCCACAGCACGCCCGAGCTGAACGTCAGCTGCGCCGAAGGCGAACCGTTCGCGGTCGTCGAGCAACTGGTGACCCAGGCCGACTTCCCCGCCCCGGCCAAAATCTCCACCATCGACGGCCTGCGCGTCGACTGGCCCGATGGCTTCGGCCTCATCCGCGCTTCGAATACCACTCCCGTGCTGGTCATGCGCTTCGAGGGCCAGACGCCAGAAGCCCTGGAGCGCATCCAAAGCGCGATGGTCGACCTGCTGTTGACCGTCAAACCCGATGCCGAGATCGGAGCGAGTGCCCATTGATCTATGGGATCTCGAGGTAGATCGGCGCGTTGGTCCATTTGATGCGCTGGGCGTAGGATGCGGCATGCACAACGCATTTGTCATCGATGAGCTTACGCGCCAGTTGCAGGACGATCCACGCATCGCCGCCGCTGTGCTGTTCGGGTCCTTCGCGCGCGGGACGCCGCGCGCCGACAGCGACATCGATGTCGCTGTCCTGGCGGTCGACGCTGCCGCCCGCGCATCGTTAGCTGCCGCATACCACCAGCGCCTCGGTGATCTCGGCACGGCGCTGGCGCGAGACGTGCACCTGATCGACTTCGAGTCGACCGATCCGGCATTGCGCCGCACGATAGTCGCCCGCGGCGTAGCGCTGTTCGACCGCAGTGCAGGCGCCCTCGATCGCGCGCGGGCACGTGCCCTGATCGACTACTTCGATGGTGAATACATGCGCCGGGTGATCGATGCCGCCCAGCGTCGCCAATTGGACACCGCACGTGGTTGACCCCGATATTCTGCGGCGCAAGACGGCCCAGGTGCTGCACCACTGCAACCGCCTGGAACGCCGAGCGTCGCTCGACCGTACGGCGCTCGAAGGCGACGAGGATCTCCTCAATACCGTGTTGATGGATTTGCAACAAGCCATCCAGGGCTGCATCGATCTTGCCGCCCACCAATGCGCCGACGACCAGCTCGGTGCGCCGGCGACCCCGGCCGAAGCTTTCGCGCTAATCGCGCGCCACGGCACCATCGAGCCTGAACTCGCACGACGCCTCACGGCCGCTTCCGGGTTGCGCAACCTTATCGTTCACCAGTACACCGCGCTCGATCTCGACCGCATACTGAAGGCGATGCGCGACGACCTCGACGATCTGCGCCGTTTCGTGGCTGCCGTGCACCGCCCGGCGGCCTGAAAAGTGCGAAAGGGGGCGGATCCACCACGTGCATGGATTTGTCGGGAGACGACACCGTATTGCGCGATGTTCAAGTGACGGCAGCGATCTGAAGAGGTGTGTATCGAGCCAGCACATCAAAGTCCGCATCCAGATGGAGTACCGGGACATCAGCGCGAACGGCGACCGCAGCGATCAGGCAGTCGATGAGCTTGCGTACGGTATGCCCCTGTTGCCGGCACGATCGGTAGAGCGCTGCCGCGGCGTCATAGTCCACGGGTTCAGTCGGTAGCGTCGACGCTCTGGCGAGGAGCCGCCGCAGTCGCTGGAGATGTTGCTCGTCGCGGGCGCCGGCGAGCACTTCCATGCGAACAGCATCGGAGGTCGCAATCTCGGCGGCTAACAGGTCATCAACGCGCTGGCACACGGGAGATCCGGTGTCGCGGAGAAACTCGATCCATGCTGACGTGTCGATCAAAATCACGCGCTGCGATGACTTCGCATCTCGTCGAGGTCGCCTGCCCAGCCGCTGCCGCGTAGCTGGCGTGCTTCATCGAGTCCGAGCGGCTCGGCTGCGAGTGTGCGCAGCGCGAAGTTTATGGCGTCACGCTTCGTGGCCAACTGGTACCTACGCATCACGACGGCGCAGGCTTCATCGTCGATATCTACGTTTGTGCGTGCCATGCACCAACAGTACACCAAGCCGTATTCAGGCAGCAAGGTCTTCTATTCCGCCGCTGCCGACCGACTTCTGCGTACCAAAATAATGCGAGCCGATCCAGAATCGGCCCGTATTGGTCCACTCCACGCCGTCGCCCACTACTAAATCGCCACTGTTCGGCGCGAGAGCCGTGACGTGCGGCGAGTTGCCGGCACTGGCACCCTGGCTCACATAGAAATGAGGAAAGGGGACGTTGCGCCAGGCGAAGCCTGGAGGAGAGGGAAGCGGAGGGACTGAATCTGAAGCGGAAATCTCTTAGAGGGACTCAGAGGGGTGGAAGTCCCGTTTGATTACTGAAATGGTATCGCACGTGATATTTTCCTATAGTGTCAGCATTTCAGGTCAATAAAAATCACGTACGGTAGTTTTTATTCTCATTGATCCGTCAAATTTCTATTTTTTTACCGTGCGATAGTTTTTCAGGAGCGCCGCTATGGCAGAGGAAGACGGCATTTACGGCGCGGTCCAGAGCGCCGAGAATCTCGGCCGCCTGGCACGCACCCATCGCAAGCATCGGCGCCTGACACTGGAGACGGTCTCCGGGCTCAGTAACCTGAGCACGCGCTTTCTGTCAGAGTTTGAACGGGGCAAAGAAACTGCCGAGATCGGCAAGGTCCTGAAGGCGCTGCGCACGTTGGGGCTGGAGGTCATCATCCAGCCGCGCGGGCGCGCGACGCCGGCCCACAGTATCGGTAAGGCCCGTCACGAGACCCCGTGAGCGATACCGATACCCTCCGGCTTTGGCATGAGCAACGTCTGGTCGGTCGGCTCTGGCGCAATACGACTGGGGCAATCGGATTTGACTACGATCCTGCGTGGATCAGCAGCGGCGGCTTCGCCGTCTCCCGTTCCCTGCCGCTGGCAGCCCGCGAATTCGCCCCGGAAGACGGCATCGCCCAGCGCTGGTTCGCCAACCTGCTGCCTGAGGGGGCGGTGCGCGAACGCATCGTCCGCGACCTCAAACTGCCGCATACAGATTTTGACCTGCTGCGCGCCATCGGCGGCGAGTGCGCCGGCGCGCTGTCGATTCTGCCCGTACACCGACAACCATCGGGCCAGCGGCAGTACCGTCCGCTGACGAACAAGGACCTGGCTGACCTGGTCGCGCGCCGCGGTCAGTTCTACGCCGTCTGGCCGGCAGACGAGCGCCCGCGACTGTCGCTGGCCGGCGCCCAGGCCAAATGCCCGGTGCTGGTGCGCGACGATCAGTATTTTCTGCCGCTGGGCGAAGCGCCTTCCAGTCACATCCTGAAGTTTGAGCTGGCCGACTACCGTCATCTGCCCGCCTACGAGACTTTCACTACACAACTGGCAGCGGCCATAGACTTGCCAGTCGTGGACATCGCCTTGCGCACCGTCGGGCGGACCCGATATGCACAGATCGCCCGCTATGACCGCGTATGGGATGAAGGCGGTGAGGTGCAGCGATTGCACCAGGAGGATTTCTGTCAGGCCCTCGGTTACGGGCACGAGAAGAAATATCAGGAACACGGCGGACCGCCCTTCGCGCAGTGCTACCGTCTGGTCCAGGAAGCCTCCAGCGAGCCGGCCATTGATGTGCAATACCTGCTGCGCTGGCAGATCTTCAATGTACTAGCGGGCAATTCCGATGGCCATGCCAAGAACCTCTCCCTGTTGCATTTGCCCGATGATACAACCCGTCTGGCGCCGTTCTATGACCTGGTGTGCACCCGTGCCATCGAGCGTATCGATTACCGTCTCGCCTTCGATGTCGGCGGCGAACGCAACCCCAGCGTGATCACGCCCGCGCACTGGGATACGCTCGCCAAACAATGCGATGTGCGGCCCCAATTCCTGCTCAATCTGGTACGCGAGACTGCACACGCGCTGCACGCGAGGATCGGCCTGAAGCGCGAAGCCTTCGAGGCACGTTACGGCGCCTATCCAGCATTACAACGCATCGAAAAGATTGTTGACCAACAATGCCGCCGTATCGCGAAGCGGTAGCGGGGCCGATCTCGACGGGGTTTGACGATGAATAGTAGATATGAACTCATCATCTTTTGGAGCGAAGAAGATGGACGCTTCGTTGTCGAAGTTCCCGAATTGCCCGGCTGCATGGCCGACGGTTCCAC
>JBBDTC010000091.1:0-2937 GCA_040904625.1 Gammaproteobacteria bacterium | reverse complement strand
CTTTGCGGTAGAACGGACCGGAATACGGCATGTCTTGGCTCCCCAACCAATCACCACTAACTATCGCGACCGCTGGCGCAGGAACGATGCGTAATCAGCCTCGCTGATCGTGCCCGCGGCCAACTGCAGTACGGCGTGCGCCGCCTCCTCTTCACTTGCCGTGAACCGGAGCCCGTTGAGTTCCATAAAGAGGACGCCAACCAGGAATCCCGTGCGCTTATTGCCGTCTATGAACGGATGATTGCGCAGGATGCCGAATGTGTAGGCAGCCGCCAGGTCGGCAACGTCTGGTTCATCGGCATAGGCGAATGTTTGTTGCGGTCGCGCTAGCGCAGATTCGAGTAAGGCCAAATCGCGGAGTCCGTCCGCTCCACCATGGATAGACAACAGGCGCTCATGCAACGCCAGCGCATCGCGCGCATCTATCCACACATTCCCGTTCACTTCGAAAGCACATGCAGCGCATTGCGGTAGCGGTTGATGATGTCTTCGGCCTTCTGCATCTTCTTTTCGAATGTCGGGTCGTACGGCGACAAGCGGTAACTGCCGTCCGGCCCCTCGATCAAAAATAGCGCCTCGCCGTCTTTCGTCTGCAGTCGGTTAATGACCTCTTTCGGCAGTACGACCCCCAACGAATTGCCGAAGCGCCGGACTTTCAGTTCGACCACGATAGCTCTCCAAATAGAAGTTAGTACAAAAGTAATAACTTCTGACATTGCTGGCAAGGACTTAGTCGTCCGGCGCCAGAGCGACCGCGGCCGGGCGTCTTTCCGCGAAGTTGCGCAGTCTCGAGCCCTACCCGGATGCGATGGTGGATGAGGTCGCGCTATTCCGATGCCTGAAGGCCGCCTCCAGTACCCCTTGCCAAGAAAGTAAAGGGGACGCGGAAGAAAAGGGGGCGTTGCGAGGGATTAAATTTTGACCAGTGGTGAAAATTTAATCGCTCCGTCCCCTTTCGCCCCGGCGAGAACAGTGCGGCGAAGTTTGATCTGACTGAAGCTGCCCGCGTGCTCGATACGCCAGACCGACAGGTGATCGTTGCGTGGTTCTCCGCTCCGTTCTTCCCCTAATCTTAGAGCTGCAGCTCTTCCAGCACCGCAAGCCGGTAGCTCGTGCTGCGTCCGCCACCTGGATTCCTCACCAGCAAATGGTGCTCGAGAAGCACCTGGATATCGCGCAGCGCCGTATCCGGGGAGCACCTGGCGAGCTTGGTGTACTTCGACGTATTCAAGTGGCCTTTGAAATTATCGAGCATCCGGTTGAGCACCAGCCGCTGACGCTCGTTCAATGACACCTGGCTGGCGCGCTCCCAGAAGCGTGCCTTGAAGAGCACGCTTTCGAGCGATGCCTCGGCGCGTTCCAGAGCCCGCCCCAGACACGCGAGGAACCAGCCCAACCAGCCCGTTATATCCACGGACGCACGCTGCTGCCGCTCAAGCTCGGCATAGTAGGTCTTGCGCTCGGCCTCGATCTGCGCGGACATGCTGTAGTAGCGCTGGCGCACACCGTCAGCGCGCGTCAACGCCATGTCGGCGATCGCGCGTGCGATGCGACCGTTGCCATCTTCAAATGGGTGGATGGTGACAAACCACAAATGCGCGATGGCTGCCTTGAGCACCGGGTCGATATCCGCCTCTCGCTCAAACCAATCGAGGAAGGCGGCCATCTCGTCATCAAGGGTTTCTGCCGGCGGTGCCTGGAAATGCACGGCCTCCCGACCCATCGGGCCAGAGACAACCTGCATCGGGCCAACACGGGCCGGCCGCCACGCGCCAACGGTGATCGACACCATGCCGCTGCGGCCCGTCGGGAACAGCGCGGCGTGCCAGGCGAACAGCCGCTCCGCGGTCAGGGGTTTATCGTACTGCTGGGTGGCATCGAGCATCATTTCAACGATGCCTTCCACGTCGCGGCTGGCCGGCACCAGGCCGGCAACGTCGAGGCCCAGGCGGCGGGCGATAGATGAACGCACCTCCTCCGAGTCGAGGATCGCGCCCTCGATGGCGGACGAGGTGAGCACGTCCGTGGTCAGGGTGATGAGCGTCGCCTCTTGCTTGAGCGGGAAGCCGAGAGCCTCCATGTGGCCGAGCAATCGCCCCTGCCGGTGGCGCACGTCGGCAAGCTTGGGAGAAAGCGCCGCGCTATTCCAAGCGAAATCAGGCCAGTCGGTATCTTCGTAGATCCAGCGCATAATAACCGCAGATTTTGCGGTGATTATAGCACTTATTCACCGCATCACCAAGAACATTCAACGCACTCTGTGCGGCGAATAGACCCCTTTATTCACCGCAATCCCTGAAATCAGCCTCTCAGCCGACCGCGCTGCGACCGCCCGGCAGGTAGCGGTTACAGGGTGGCGGGAGCGACGCCGATGCGCTCGGCGACAGTCAGGGCCTCCTCCTCGAGGAGTGCGCGAGCGGCGGCCAGGTCTTTCGCAGCGAGTTTCCTCTGGCGGCCGGGCGTCTTTCCGCGGCGGCGCGCGGCCTCGAGCCCAGCCCGGGTACGCTCTCGGATAAGGTTACGCTCAAACTCCGCCAGGGCGCCCATCATGTGGAAGAACAGCCGTCCTGACGCGGCGGTGTCGATATTCTCTTGGCGGCTGCGCAGGCCGACTCCGGCCGCATCCAAGCGATCGGCAAGGGTGATGAGGTCTTTGAGCGAACGGCCCAGCCGGTCGAGCCGCCACACCACAAACACGTCCCCTACCCTCACGGCACGCAAGGCGTGCTCTAACCCCGGCTTGAACCCCAGGACAGCTGCGATCGAGTCAGTGGCGAAAATTTAATCCCTCCGTTTCCTTTCGCCCGTCGCGCATGGCTGGTGCATAAGCCCTGGACGGCCGCGATCGCGTTCGAGAAGTCTGGGAATTCACGTTCCTGAACGCCCATTCATGATAGCTTCCGCAGCATCGATATTTGCCTGAGCATTCACCCCTTC
>JBBDTC010000090.1:0-8881 GCA_040904625.1 Gammaproteobacteria bacterium | reverse complement strand
GGCCTCCTTACAGGGGCAACAGCACCGAACAATGAAAGATCAACAGGCCCTAATGCACGAGCACCGTAAAGCGCAGGAGGGCCCGCCTATGGCCGACCTCAAATCACCCGATCGCCGTCGTTTTCTCCA
Source organism: Gammaproteobacteria bacterium (assembly GCA_040904625.1). Taxonomy (GTDB): domain Bacteria; phylum Pseudomonadota; class Gammaproteobacteria; genus JACKNG01. Next base: position 8,752 of record JBBDTC010000090.1, on the reverse strand, counting down.
TTCGGGCGCCGCCTCCGGCGCCATTGCCGGCCTCGCCCCCGGGCTGCTCGCCGCCGCCACCGACGGCGCCGACAACCGCGTCCGCGCCTACCGCACGCTCGGCCGTACGGGGCTCGACATCTCCGACATCTCCTTCGGCTCGAGCCGCCTGCGCGCAGGCCAGGAAGATCTCGTCCAGTTCGCGCTCGATCGGGGCATCAATTATTTCGATTCCGCCTATGGCTATACCGGCGGCGCTTCCGAGCAGGTGCTGGGCAAGGTGCTGAAAGGGCTGCGCCAGGAGGTCGTCCTGGTATCCAAGGTCGAAAACACGGCCGACTGGCCGGCCTCGCGCATGATGGCCCAGCTCGAGGCTTCGCTGAAACGCCTGCGCACCGATTACATCGACATCTACATGGCGCACGCCGTCAACGACGTCGAGCGTTTGCAGAGCCCGGAATGGCATGCCTTCATCGAGCGCGCCAAGGCCGACGGCAAGATTCGTTTTACCGGCATGTCCGGCCACGCGGGACAGCTCGTCGACTGCCTCGACTACGCGCTCGATCAGGACATGGTCGATGTGATTCTCTGCGCCTACAACTTCGGCCAGGATCCGGCGTTCTACGAACGCTTCACGCGCTCGTTCAATTTCGTCGCCAACCAACCCGATCTGCCGCGCGTACTGGCCAAGGCGAAAGCGCGGAACGTCGGTGTGGTCGTGATGAAAACGCTGATGGGCGCGCGGCTGAACGATCTCCGCGACTACGAGACACCGAACGGCACCTTCTCGCAGGCTGCTTTCCGCTGGGTGCTGAGCAACCCGAATGTCGATGCCCTGGTCATCTCCATGACGAGCAAGGCGGACATCGACGAATACCTCGGTGCCTCCGGTGCGGCCGCGCTCGCCGCGGGCGATCTCGAACTGCTGCAACGCTATGCGGCGCTGAACGGCATGACCTACTGCCGCCACGCCTGTGACGACTGCGCCGGCGCCTGCCCCTACGGCGTACAGATTTCCGACGTCCTGCGCACCCGTATGTATGCCACGGACTATGAAGACTTCGCCTTCGCCAGCGACGAGTACGCGATGATCGACACCAACGCCGCGGTCTGCCTGTCGTGCTCGGGAGAGCCGTGCCGCAATGCCTGTACCCACGGCCTACCGATCGCGCAGATGTGCGCGCCGACCCATCGCATGCTGGCCTGAGCTAGTTTTCGATTACCGCTGCGCGGGACTGCGGCCCACGCACCGCGTGAGCTGCAAACCGGCCGAGCCCGCGTGTTATCGTCAGCACCTGAATGAACGAGACCACTGCCCCCGACGCTCCGCGCCCACCCGCTCCGGCCACTTGGCGCTCCCGCCTGCTGCGCGCCGCGACCTGGCTGCTGGCGGCGGGCTGCTTCTACCTGGTGTTTCGCAAGATCGACATCGCCGCCGCACGCGAAGGCCTCGGCGCATTGGCCTATCTCGCACGCTTCTTCGCCGATGCCGACTGGCTCACTTGGCTCATGCTGATGGTGCCCTACTCGTGCTTCTTCTTTCTCATCGATGCCCATGTCACCTGGCGCGTGGTGCGTTGGTTCAACGCGCCGGAATTCCGTTTCTCGGCCATGCTGCCTATCCGCGCCAGCGCCTACATCCTGTCGCTGGTCAACGAGCAGGTTGGCAAGGGCGCGATCATGGCCTACCTGTGGCGCCGGCACGCGGTACCGGCGTGGCAGGCCCTGTCATCGATGGTGCTGCTCGGCATGATGGAAATCTACCAGCTGCTGCTGTTCTCGGCCGTCGGCACCGCGCTCTACTTCGACCTCGTCGTGGCCGCCTCGAGCGCCCTGCCGCTGGCCACGATACTGATCACCGTGTTCATACTCGCGGCGGTCTATTTTCCGCTGCACCTCGCCTATTTTCGCGGCTGGCTGTGGCCTCGCTCACAGCTCCGCGAAGCACAAATGCTGCGCGCGTTCCGTCTCGCGACGCTCAAACACTATGGCCTGATCGTACTGTTCAAGGCGCCCAATCTGCTCGGCGCGGTGCTGGTCTATACCTTCGCGCTGGAATTGTTCAACGTCGATGTGGTGTTCGGCCAGATGCTCGCTTTCCTGCCCGTCATCTTCCTCGCCGCGGCGCTGCCGCTGCCGTTTCACGCCGGGGCGCTGCTGCTGTGGACCGTGCTCTTCCCCGACTACCCGGAAGTCGGCGCCTTCAGCCTGGTCATGCACACGTTCTTCGTCCTCTTCAACGCGACCATCGGACTGGTCTTTCTGCCGCGCGCGAATCGGGAACTGTTCGGTGCCACGCCGGCCGCCCGCGACGCGTGAGCGCCACGCCGCGTTCAAGCCTGCCGGCGCACCCGCCACACGTAAGCCGCGCGGCTGAGGATGGAGAGCGAGGTTGTCATCACCAGCACCCAGGCCAACGCGCGCACGCCGTCGGCGAAAAGGCCCACCGGGAAAAAGTGATGAACGGCCATGATGCAGGCTACCATCACGTAATACGCGATACCGTTGATGCGCCCGAGCTGCGAACCGCGCGGGGCCGCGCCCACCGGCGCACCGCCGTCCAACGCATATTGCACGAACGCGACGACAATCAGCATCGGCAAGGCGCCCGGAATCAAACCCAGTACCGCCGCCGTCGCCAACATCACGCTGACGAACACCGCATCCGCGCCGTGATCGAGCAGCGTGCCGAGCACTGAGACTTGCGCGCGCGCCCGCGCCACGCGACCGTCGAGTACATCGGAGAGGATGACCAGCATGAAAGCCACCACACTCAACAGCGCCAGACCTTCGTGCAGCAGCCATGCGGTCAGCGGCGCCATGAGGACACGCGACAGGCTCAGACAGTTGGGCGTATTCAGCAGGGACATGCGTGAACGGCGGCGCGATGCAAAGCGATGTCCGAGTGTACCGCGTGAGCTGATCCCCGCCACGGTAGGTTGCCATGCCTAGACTGCTCCTCACCGGCGCCAACGGTCACCTCGGGCGGCGCCTGATCCGGACCCTGCCTGAACACTGGACGATCACGGCTGTGGTACGCAGCGAGCGTGCGCAGCGCCGGCTCACCCGCAAGGTCGGCGAACGGCCGGGGCTCGACGTTACGCTGACCGATCCCAGCGATGCGGCCGCGCTGGCGGCGCTCGCCGCCGGTGCCGACGCCGCCGTACACCTCATCGGCACGATCAAGGAATCGCGCGACAACCGTTACGAGGATTCCCACCAGCGCCCGGCGCGCGCACTGGCCGCGGCGGCTGCGCAAGTGGGGCTGCGCCGCGTGGTCTACCTCAGCATACTGGGGGCATCGGCCACGAGTACGGTGCGCTGCCTGCGCGCGCGCGCCGCGGTGGAAGAGATCCTGCAAGGCATCAGCACAGCCGCAGCGACGGTGATCCGCGTGCCCATGGTGCTCGGCGAAGGCGATCGCGCGAGCGGTGCCCTGGCCCGCCGCGCCGCCGCCGATCGTGTGTTCCTCTATCGCGCAGGCAGCCTCGAACAGCCCATCTACGCCGGCGATGTCGTCGACGCCCTGCTCGCGGCCGTCGACCTCGATACAACAGCGGGCAAGGTATTCGAACTGGCCGGCTCAGAATCCCTGCCGCGTGGCGATCTCGTCCGCCGCGCGGCCGCAACCTGCGGGCGCCGACCAGCCGTCTACTCCCTACCGCTCGTGCTGGGACTCGCCATCGCGGGCGTGATGGAGCAGCTGGCGGCCAGTCCCCGCGTGACCCGCGATATGCTGCGCGTGCTCGATCACGATGACGCCATCGATCCCGGCCCCGCCGCCGCCGCGCTCGGGCTCGAGCTGACCGCACTCGACGTCATGCTCGAGCGCTGCGTGAAAGAACGCTGCGCTCAGCTGATTGGTGCATAGCGCAGCAGCACGCGCGAGCCGTCGGCGAGGCCATCACGAAAACGCGGCCCCCAACTCCCCCACTCGGCCGCGTACTTGGCGCCGAACACCGGCAGAATTTCGGCATGAACATCGGCGTCCGCTTCGATGCGCCCATCGATCGCGAGATAAGGCGCCGAGCGATAGCGCTCGCCCGCTTTCTTCCACACGCCGAATTCACCGATCCAGATCCTGGCCCGGGTCATACCCTGGCGGATCGCTTCGGCCCGCCAGGCGTCGGCCTGGGTGCAGACATAGATTTCGCCCTCATGGTGTACGAACCACACCTCACCGTGACAAGTACTCTCCCGGCCGTCAGTGAGCACGGGGCTCAGGTAGATGAGTTGGGAGCGGTCGAGCGCGGCGATGGCTGGTGACTCGGCCGCGGCGGCGACCCGTGTCGCGCCGCTTGCAGCGATCAGCATTGCCGCACCACCACCCAGGAATCGTCTGCGATTGAGGTTCATGTACCAATCCTTGTCTTGACCAGGGTGTCTCAGAGTACTGTGAACGAAGCCCGCATGGCCACGCCTTGGCCGGAACGGCAGCGGCATTCGACCGGCGAAGGCGGGCGCCATGGCATCACGCGTCCATGCAGATCACAATGTGCGGGGAAGCCAATGCAGAGGGAACGGTCATGAGCGACATCGAGGCAATCATCCGCGCCGACTGGGCCAGCCGGCCGTGGTGGATGAACCTGATCTTCTATTTCTGTATTTACATGACCTTCATCTACATGCCCTTCGATTTCTTCCTGAAGCCGGTCGCCGACGATCACGAGATCTGGTTCGGCTTCGCCTTGACCGGCTGGTGGGCCAAGGCCACCGAGCCCCTGCACTGGCTGATCTACGGTGCTGGCACCTACGGCTTCTGGAAGATGCGGCCATGGATGTGGCCATGGGCCGCGGTCTACGCCGCCCAGGTAGTGATCGCGATGCTGGTATGGAACGTCATCAACGACAACGGCCGCGGCTGGCTGGCCGGAGTCATCGCCGCAGCGCTGTTCGCCGTGCCGATGGTTGCACTGTGGCGGGCGAAACCCCGTTTCCGTACGGCGGCAACGTGAACAGCGCAAACGCCAACACCTCCAGCAGTGCTGCTGCCGAAAGTCCTGATCGCGCGCCGCGCGGCCGAGAGACTCTGCTCATCGCCGCCTTGGGCGTGGCCCAGATCGTGTCCTGGGGGACGCTCTACTACAGCTTCTCCCTGTTCGTGCTGCCCATGCAGGAGAGCCTCGGCTGGTCCCTCACCCAACTGAACGGCGCGCTGACCACCGGCCTGTTGGTCGCCGGGGTGTGCGCCTTTCCGGTCGGCGCGTACATCGACCGTCACGGCGGGCGGGCACTGATGACCGCCGGTGCGCTCGGCGCCGTCGCCCTGCTCTGCGCCTGGAGCCAGGTCGAGACGCTCACCGCATTCTATGCCGTGTGGTTCGGACTCGGCGCCTGTATGGCAGCCGTGCTCTACGAGCCGCTCTTCGTCGTCCTTACGTATCATTTCAAAGAGCACGCCCGCCGCGCCATCACCACCTTGACCCTCGTCGCCGGCTTCGCCAGCACGGTATTCATGCCCTTGATCGAAACGCTGCTGGGCCACCTGCCGTGGCGCGACGTGCTGCTCATACTCGCGCTCATCTATGCCGCCATCACCGTACCCGTGCACGCCCTGCTGATCCCGCCGCGTACCAACGACGGCGCACACACAGCCGGCCCTGCAGAGCACGGCGCGGCTCGCGCCTACCTGCGGACACGCCTCGGTGACCCGACCTTCTGGGGCTTGACCATCTGGTTCACCGCTTACATCGGCACCGCCAGCGGGCTCATGTTCCAGCTCGTGCCCTATCTCAAGGCCAACGGTGTCACCACCGCCATCATCCTGCTCACCATTGCCCTGGTCGGCCCCAGCCAGGTCGCCGGGCGGCTCCTACTCATGCTGGCCGGAGATCGTGCCTCCACCATCGCTGTCGGCGCCGCCACCACCACGCTAACGCCGCTGGCCGTGCTCCTGTTGATCCTGGCGCCTGGGAGCATGGCCACGCTCGGCCTGTTCGCCGTCATGTTCGGCGTCGCCAACGGCGTCACCACCATCCTGCGCGGCGTAGCGCCGGCCGAGTGGCTCGGCCGCGCGCACTATGGCAGCGTGATGGGTGTGATGGGAGCGCCCATGATGATCGCCGCCGCGCTCGCACCGCTGCTCACGGCCGCCATCTGGACGGCGAGCGGCAGCCCGCAGACCATGCAGTGGGCCGTACTCGCCGTGGCCCTGCTCGGCGCCGCCGGATTCTGGCTCGCCGTATGCACGCGCGAACCCAGCACCGATTGAAAACGCTGGGTGACGGGCGGGCAGCACCTCACGAAGATCTCATGACCAGCGTCCAGCCCATCGCAGCGAACAGCACGACCTACTCCGGCGCCTGATTGCGCGCCAGGATCGCGCCCAGCGGACTGCGCACCGCAGAACCGCCGCGCTTCAACACATGCGTATAGATTTGTGTCGTCTTGACATCGGTATGCCCGAGCTGCTCCTGCACGGTACGGATATCCGCACCGCGCTCGAGCAGATGTGTCGCAAAAGAATGTCGCAGCGTATGACAGGTCACCCGGCGCGCGATGCCCGCCGCCCGCGCCGCCCTGGCAATCGCCCGGCGAATAGCCGATTCGTGCAGATGATGCCGGCGAACCGCCTCGCTGCGCGGATCGCGCGACGGCAGCCGGGCCACGAAAACGAACTGCCATGCCCAAGACGAAGCCGCATCCGGATATTTGCGGGCGAGTGCATAGGGCAAGTAGACATCCGCCGTGCCGCGTGCCCTGTCGCGTTCCCATACCGTGCGCCGTGCGCCCAGATGCCGCTCCAGTGGCAAGCGCAGCTCGTCAGCCAGCGTGACCACCCGATCCTTGGCGCCCTTGCCATCACGGATCAGCAGGCACCGATACTCGAAATCGATGTCCTTCACCCGCAGGCGCAATGCTTCCAGCAGACGCAACCCGGAGCCATAGAGCAAACAAGCGACCAGCCATTCGCGCCCATCGATATGCCGGAGCAAACGCGCGACCTCCTCCTCGCTCAACACCGTCGGCAGACGTTATGGGCGTTTCGCCCGCACCACATCCGACAAATCTCCAAACGGCTGTTGGAGAACGTGCGTATAGAGGAAGTTGAGTGCGTTCAGCGCCTGGTTCTGCGTACTCGGCGCAACGTTGCGGTCGACCGCCAGATGCGTTAAGAATGCCTGGACGGCCGCCGCGCCCAACTGCGCAGGATGAACAAGCCCATGGAAACGGATGTAACGGACTATCCAGTCGAGATAAGCCTGATCGGTGCGGATGCTGTAATGCCGCACCCGAATAGCTTCCCGCACCGCCTGCAATAGCGGTGAGCTTCCTGCTCCCATGAGACGCCTCCTTGCATCCAGCCGGTCATCCGCATCGAGCTTAGCCGCCCATGGAAACGCCGACAAGCAGAGCGCTCGCCGCCAGCGCACACTATCATCCGAGCCCAGTCAGCCGGCGTGGCGATCTGGCAGCCTATTTACGCTCGCGCGTTCAGTACGTTACGAAACCCAGCGCCGAAACCGCAACATCCGAAAAAAGCAGGATAGGTGACAGCTTGTCAGGTTTGTTTCTTGCAACTGCTCGGTTTTGTGCGCGCATTTGCTCACCTACTCAATGTTGGGCGTGACGGAATCCCCGAGTGCATTTCGAAGTCATCGGACCAATTAGCCAGATCGAAACTATTGCGATCGGCGGTCGTATTCGGGACATCATGCGGCTACGTAGACAGTACGGCTCAGGTCGATGGCGCAAATTGAAGGGCGTCGCCTATGTTCGGCTGGCGGATGGAACCGAGAAACGCGTGGAACTACACTGGTACGAAGATCACGGTATTGGTCGCCGAAAGATGAAAATCAAACAGTTCCTGGAATAGCTCGAATGGCAAAAGCAAAAGTCCGCACTAAGTTCGTCCTCTGTATCGAGGACACGGATTGTGACGATTTGGAAAAAGGTAAGGTCTATGCGCTGCGGCCTGATGCCAAGGCGAAGCGCGAAGGGCATGTCCGGATAGTGGACGAGTCCGGTGAAGACTATCTTTATCCTGAGAGCTACTTCGTGCCAATCGACATCCCTGCTAAAGCAAAGGAGGCGCTGAGCGTTGCATCGTGACATCCATGTCACGCCCAACAATCGGTTCGAGGCGGACGCGTTACAGCGGGCTTGCCAGCAGCGGCTACGCATTTTCGCTCCCGGCAAGCCCGCTGTAACGCGCCGCTCAACCGAACGTTAGAGTGCGAGGCGTCTCGGGTGTAAACTGCCGGCGTAGCAAACCGGCCCGTTCCCGGAGGTAACCGCCGTGAAAGCAGATGAAGTCATTTCTCGCTCTCCTCAAGTTCAAGGTGGTACGCCAGTGTTTCGCGGTACTCGTGTCCCGGTGCGAACTCTCATCGATTACCTCGAGAGCGGCGACCGGTTAGAGGATTTCTTGGAAGAGTTTCCTACTGTTACGCGGGAGCAGGCAATTCAGGTTATGGAACTCGCATCGGAAGCCATCCTGAAGCTCGGAAATGAAGCTGCTGCTTGACGAGTCGTTGCCGCGCGGACTGCGTCGCCTCCTTTCTGACCACACCGTAATCACTGTCCAAGAACGGGGTTGGGCTGGGGTAAGTAACGGGAAGCTTCTTCGGCTGGCGGAAAGGGAGTTCGACGCATTCTTAACCGCCGACCAAAACCTCCAGTACCAACAAAACCTAGTTGGGTTCGAAATTGCCGTTTTCGTCCTCGCCGCGAGGACCACTCGGCTACAAGATCTGACACCACTGGTGCCAAATCTCCTCGCAGAGTTGCGCGCCACCGTCGCCGGCCAAGTGATCAGAATCGCACTCTAACA
>JBBDTC010000089.1:0-8881 GCA_040904625.1 Gammaproteobacteria bacterium | reverse complement strand
GACGTCATCACACGTGTGTTGACCATGCAGGGCCGTGCCTGAGCATGGACGCGACACGCCAGGCCCTGATGCCCATGCGTCGCCACCGGCGTGCCGGGCGCATGTCGTTGACGCCCTTGATCGACGTCGTTTTCATCCTGCTCATCTTCTTTATGCTGCAGACCAATTTCCTGCGCCCGCGCGCGATCGAATTCGCCCAGTCTGCGGGTAGTGCCGGTGCGAGCATGGATACGACCCTGATCGCGGTCGAACTGCATGCCAACGGGGCCATCTGGTTGAATGGCGGCGAGAGCAGTATGGACGGGCTGCGCAGCTACGCCGCAGGGATCCGCGATCCGGCAGCGCTGCGGGTGATGCTGGCCGTCGACCCCGAAGTCCCCTTGCAGCCGGCCGTCGACATCATGGATTTGTTCAACCAGTTCCAGATCGCCAATATCGCATTGTCGGCCGCGCGGCGCTTCGATTGACGCAGGCCAGCGGCCTGTCGGACTTAGGGCATCGTGATGAGGCGAGTGGGAGAGCGAGGCAAAATGAGCGCGCGTTCGAGGCGAATAGTGGGGCTATTTAACGAGAACGCGCGCTTATTTGGGCAGCTCACCCACCGCCGCAGTAGATGCGGCCTAAGTACGACAGGCTGTTAGGGGGCACTGATGGCAAGACGCATACGACGGGGCTCGGATTATCAGGATCTGCGCCGCCGGCTGGTCGGCAACAAGGCGACCCAGGAAGAGAACGTGATCCCCATGATCAACGTGGTCTTTCTGCTGTTGATGTACTTCATGGTGGCAGGCAATCTGCAGCCCGATTTCGACGTCACCCCGCCATTCTCGACCCAGCTCGCTGAACCTCCTCCCCAGATCCCGACTCTAAGCGTGAGCAAGGACGGCAGCATGCGTTTCGAAAACCGTCCGATCGAATTCGAGCACCTGGCGACGGAGTTGAGCAAGATGACGGGCCACGAAAAAATCAAGATCCATGCCGATGCCAAGGTCGAAGCGCTCATGATCTCGAAGGTCATGAAGACCGCGGCGGACGCCGGCATCCTGCAATTCGTGCTGGTGACCCAGCGGCGCGCCGGAGCCGGCTGAGCCCATGCTGCGCTCTTCCCGCCGCGCCATGGTCTGGATCGGGCTGCTGGCCTTCTCGGCGGTGATCCATGCATTGGTGTCCTGGCGGGTCGGCCGGGAGATCGAGCCCCTGGCACCGCTGGCGCCGCCCGAGCCGGAAGTGCACATAGTCATCGACCAGCCGCCCGAGGAATTGATCGAAAAGCCGGAGCCGCCCGAAGAACAGCTCGAATTCGAACAAGAGCTGGACTTGGAGCCGCCCGAGATCCTCATCGCGCCGAAAGCCGTGGCACCGCCGCCGCCCGATGTGACCGTCGCCCTCAAGGCGCAGTCCGGCGGCTTCGAAGGAATCGAGGTACCGAGCGGACTGGCGTCGATGCCGATCAGCGAAGGTAGCGGCGTGGGCGGCTTCAAGACCGGCATCGGCAACGCGCTCGGTGACGGTACGGCACGATTCGCGGCCTATGTCGCCGGCCTGCGCGAGTCCGGCCTCGACGTGGTGTTCTGTATCGATGCCACCGGTTCCATGGGCTGGGTCATCGAGGAGGTCAAGAACCGCATCAACGACATGGCGCAAATCGTGCGTTCATTGGTGCCGATTGCGCGTTTCGGCATCGTCGCCTACCGTGATTACGACGATCCGGAATTCGTCACCCGGGTGCGGCCGCTGACCTACAGCACGAACAAGGTCTACCGTTTTCTGGTGGGACTCGAAGCCGAAGGCGGCGGCGACTGGTTCGAAGCCGTCGATGCCGGGCTCAAGGATGCCATCGAGCAATCGGGTTGGCGCCTCGGCGCGCGCAAACTCATCATCGTGGTCGGCGACGCACCGCTGCGCGACGGGCAGCTCGACAAGGTCGTGCGCATGGTCGAGCAGTTTCGGCGCAGCGGCGGCACGGTATCGACGCTCGATGTCAGCGATCAGGCCAATCCCCAACTGCTCGAAGCGAAGCTCGGACGCAAGGTTGCCACTGCCCTGTATCGCGGCGCGCCGATGCATGATTTCCTGGTCATCGGCGAAGCGGGGCGCGGCGATACGGCAACCCTCGATGGCGATATCAAGCTCAGCCGCCGCCTGGTCAAGCTGATCATGGGCGATCAGTTCGCCAACGAGATGCAAGCGTTGCTGGATGTGCTGTGATGAGCACCCCTACCCGATCGAGCCATAAGTGCGATTTGCCGGGCTGGCTCAGCCGGCTCGTGTGCCTGGTGTTCCTGGTGCTGGCGTTTCCGGGCGCGGCTGGCGCGCAGACGAAGGCGCTGGAACAGGCCCGCGCGTTGCTCGGCCAACTCGAAGCGCAGCCGGAAGCGAAGGAGTTCGCGCGGGTCGCGCGAGAGATTGGGCCCGTGATAGACGAAGTCAGGCAGGCCGATGTCGGCAAGGCCGATCTGACGCGGCTGCGCGATATGCTCGGCGCGATGCGCGAACAGACCGAAAAGCGCCTGGGGAGCATCGAGCGCGAGGCGGGCGACGACGAGAGCGCGCTCGAACGCCTCTATCGCTCCCAGGTCTGGGATGATTTGAGCTTTTCACTCGCTGCGTTTCCGTACTGGCGGGCTTGGCTCGATCTCGAACTCGCCCAGCGCATCGAGGATCCCGGCTTGCGTACCCAGGCGCTGCTGCCGGCATCGCGCGGCTTTCGCGCCGCTTCGATGCAGTTGTTCCGGCCCGGCCTGGTTTACGGCGGTTGGCTGGGTATGGGCTACGTGGCAGCCCAGCAGGGACGTCACGATCGTGCCCGGCAGATCTTCAAGGCGCTGGAAGATGCGCTGGCTTCGGAACCCGATTCGCCCATCCGCCAGGCCGTGACGCTCGAGTTGCGCCTGCTCGAAGCACGCAGCGGGGACGTGCGCAAGAGCGCGGTCGGGTCGAAGATCGATGCCAACGAAGCGAAAATTCTGCGCATCGAGGCATTCGCCCTGCTCCAGGACAGCCGCAAGACCGGCGGCCGGCCGAGCGCCGCGGCCGAGCGCCTGCGCGCACTGATCGATGCGGGCTATCTCGATCAGTCGCTGGTCAACGACATGATGAGCTATGCCCAGGAGATCGCCAGCGTCGACGTCGGCCCGTGGACCGATCTGGCCGGCGCCGAGTTCGCCCTGCAGTACGAGCATTACTACAATGCCATGCAGAAATACGAGTCGTTCTTCAATCGGGTGGCCGCGCCGCGTGGGGTCGATCTCGACCATTACCGCTATCGCTGGGCGCTGGCCGCGTACAAGGCCGAGATCTACCAGCCGGCGGTCGGCATCCTCGAGCGCCTGCTGCGCAAGAAGGATCTCGCCGACAGCATCGACCGCGATGCGACGAAGCTCCTCTATGCCACCTATGCGGCGCGCGAGGCGGCCGGCGGTTCGGCCGCCAACCGCAAAGCCTTGCGCGGTGCGGCACAGCGCTTCGTCAGCCATAATCCGAACGACAAGGACGCCGATACCGCCCGCCTGATGATTGCGCAAACCTCGGCCAATGCCAGCACCGCCCTGCAGTCACTCGGTGAGATTCGCCAGAGCGGCAAGCTGGGCGGCGATGTCGAGCGTACGGCTTATCAGATCATCGCCCGCGATTTTTCCTCCAAGGTCGCACGCGGCGGGTCGAAGGCGGCGATCGGGCTGGCCCGCCAGGGCATCAGCGCGTTCCAGAAACTGCCCAAGGCGGATAAAGCCGATCCGTTCAATTTCGCCATTCTCCTGCAGATGCGGGCGCTGGCCGATCCGAATCCGGAGGATGTCCTCAAGGCGCTGGATTTCATCGAGAAGAAGGAACAGACCAATCTCGATATCCGCCGCGCCCTGATCTGGTCGCGCCTGCAGCTCTACGATCGTCTCGGCGACATGGACAAGGTCAATGCCTTCGTCGGCCAGCTGGCCGACAAGGGGATCCCGAGCTGGCAAATGGAATTTCTCTATCCCTGGATCGCCGATCGCGAGGATGTCGGGCAGCGCCTCGAACTGGCCCGCCTGGTCCATCCCGCAGCCGCACAACAGCCGGGCATGGACCGGCGTTTCCGTGCCCTCATCATCGAGGATTTGCTGGCCACCGATGACGCTGCGAGCGCTTACGAGGCGGCACGCGAGTTCACCAGGAAACATCCAAGTTCGGGCGACGCCTGGAAGCTGCTCGCGCGCAGCGCCGAGCGCGTCGACAAGCCCTTCGAAGCGGACAGCGCGTGGGGTGTCATTACCGACAAGGCCGTACCCACCATGGCCATATGGTGGGAGGGCATGGTCAGCCGTATCCGCATCCGTAACGAGTCGACGCGGCCCGACGAAGCCTGCCCGTTGCTGGAGGAAACCACGCGCAGCGAAGAGTTTCTTCCCGCGGAACAGAAGTCCGCTTACGAATCGGTGCGGGCCGACGCGCGCTGCCCGACCGCCACCGCTGCTGCGGCGCCCTGAGGTGTCGCGCCCGGGCTGCGTCGATGTGGGCCGCGGCGACGCCAGGCCCGGCCCGTGAAGCGCATTCCGGTCACCCTGCTCACTGGCTTTCTCGGCAGCGGCAAGACCACCCTGCTGGCGGCGCTGTTAAGGCATCCCGCGTTCACCGATACCGCCCTCATCGTCAACGAGTTCGGCGAGGTCAGTATCGATCACCTGTTGGTGGCCGATCTGGCCGAGAACATCATCGAACTGCGTGACGGCTGTCTGTGCTGCAGCATTCGTGGCGACCTCGTGATGACCCTGCGCGATCTCTGGCGCAAACGCTGTCTGGACGAGATCCCGCGTTTTGCGCGGGTCGTGGTCGAGACCAGTGGTGTCGCCGATCCCGTGCCGCTGGTGCACACGTTGATGGCCAACGGTCCACTGCTCAAAGTCTACAGCCTCGATGCAGTGGTCTGTGTCGTCGATGCCCTGGCGGCCGGGCACCACTTCGCGTGTGAACCCGTGGCGGCGAGCCAGGCCGCGCTTGCCGATATCATCGTCATCAGCAAGACCGATCTGGCGCCACCCGCTGCCGTCGATGCCTTGCGTAGCCGTCTGGCCGCGAGCAATGGCGGCGCGGAGATCCTGAGCGCGGTCCACGGTGCGCTTGCACCGCAACAATTGCTCGATCGCCGCCGCTTTCAGCCCGGCGCCGGCAGCGCCGATTTGAACGCCTGGCTCGGCAAGGGGGACTCATCCGGTAACGCACATGCGCACGATCACGGTGCGGAATTCGTTGCGCACGTCATCCGACACACTGGGCCGCTCAGCCTGGCGGGTACGGCGGTGTTCCTGAACCGTATCGTCAACGAATCCGGTGACGCCATCCTGCGCATCAAGGGCCTGGCTGGTTTCCGCGAAAAGGGCGGCCGTCCGGCCGTGTTGCACGCCGTGCGGAACAAGTTCTACCCTGTCGAGTGGCTGGACGCCTGGCCGGATGGCGATCATGAGAGTCGCTTGGTCTTCATCGGCCGCCACATCGATAGCCGCCGCATCGATGAATTGTTTGCTGCGCTGTGTGTCTGAACAGAATCTGCTGAACACGAGGGGAGTAGTGATGATCCGGATCCGTAAGTACACGCCTGATTTCGCGCGCCGGCGTTTCATGGAAAGAACCGCCGCCGGCTTTCTCGGCGCCGGCGTCCTTGCTCCCGTCTGGGAGACCCTGGCCGAAAACGGCGACTTCGCCGCGTCCTATCCCGAGGAACTGCTCTCGATCGAGCAATACACCAAGGGGCAGCTCAAACCAGGCGATTTCATCACGGCCGACAATGTCGATCTGGTGCAGGATCTGCTCGATCCGGTGCGCTACCTGCAAATCAAGCAGCAGGGGCGCCAGCTCGAACTGGTCAAGGCCACCACCGACATCACCCAGCTCAGCCCGATGGAATACATCGAGGCAACCTTGCGCCACAAGGGCATGGCGCGTTTCGACGACACCGGCAACGTCGTCGTCGACGACGGCCAACCGTGGGTGGGCGGCAATCCCTTCCCGGAACCGACCAGTGGCATGGAACTGTTCGCGGCCATCACGCTGACCTGGGGACGCCACGACGTGTCCTTCTACCCGGTCAAGACCTACGAGCAGAGCGCTGACGGTCGCATCGGCTACAAGTACGAGCTCGGCTGGTGCGAATTCGCACCGACCGGGCGCATCTCGGTCGAGCCCATGCCGCACTGGCCGGGGCATGAAGACAAGCTGCGCTATCAGTCGGTGCTGTTCACCCAGCCGCAGGATTACAAGGGCTCGTCGTTCCTCAACACCTGGTATTACGATCAGCGCAAGTTCCCCGAACTGCAGGGCTACCTGCCGCAGTTCAAGCGCGTCCGCCGGTTCCCGACCAGCCAGCGCTTCGAACCGCTGCTGCCCGGATCGCATCTGTACTTCTCCGATGCCTGGGCAGCCGGCGATCCCTATCTGACCTGGGGCAATTTCAAAATCATTTCACGCGGCCCGTTCCTCGCCGGTCTGACCGAGAACTGGGATTCCGACGATGAGAACTGGGAAGGCAAGACCCACGGCGGGCCGCTCGGCGACACGTTCTGGGATACGCGGGTCGAACTGGTGCCCGAGGCCATCGTCGCCGAAGCCGAACCGACCGGCTATGCGCGCGCCCCGATCAGCAAGAAGCGGGTGTGGTTCGATGCGCGCACCGGCCTGCCGATCCTGATGGTCACCTACGATCGCAAGGGTGATCCATTCAAATCCTTCGACGGCGCCTACTCGGTCTATGACAACAAGGGCAAGCAGGTCATGGACGGCGACTACCCCTACTGGTCATGGACGCATGTCCACGCCCATGACGTGCAGAGCAATCACATGTCACGCCTGAAGCAGGTCCAGGAGATTACCGGTGGCTGGCGCTGGTTCGTCAACCGCGGGGTCGATGTCTACGATCAGCTGCTGACGGTGGCCGCGCTGCGTCGCCTCGGCACCTGATCGTGGCGGGTCGGCGATCCTCAACCACGCGCGGCGCGGGCCAGGGTTTCGAGTTCGTCCCAGCGCTGCATGAGTTCATCGAGTTCGCTGCGATGGGTGTCGATTGCGCTCAGTACGCTCTGCACGGCCTCGTAGGGCTGTTCATAAAAGTCTGGCGCCGCGCAGCGCGTCTCGAGCTCGGCGATGTCCTGCTCGATGGCTTCGATGCGCGCCGGCAGCTGATCGAGCTCGAAACGCAGCTTGTAGCTCAGCTTCGTGGCGGCGGCCGGCGCAGCGCTTTCGGTTTTCGCTGCGGACCGCACAGTACTCGCCGCCACCGTCCCGGACTGGGCTGCCGGCTCGGCGGTAGCGGCGAGGCCGCGGCCCTGGCGCAGCCAGTCGGCGTAGCCGCCGGGATAGCGCGTGACGGTTCCCGGTGACTCGAACACCAGCGTACTGGTGACGACGTTGTCGAGGAAGGCACGGTCATGGCTGACCACGATCAGCGTGCCCTGGTATTCAGCGAGCTGTGCTTCGAGCACTTCCAGGGTTTCGACATCGAGATCGTTCGTCGGCTCGTCGAGCACCAGCAGATTGGTCGGCCGGCTGAATAGTTGGGCGAGGATGACGCGGCTGCATTCCCCCCCCGAGAGATAGCCGACCGGCGTCATGGCACGGCGCGGCGAGAACAGGAATCCGCGCAGATAACCGACGACATGACGTGGCTTGCCATCGATGACGACGTGGTCGCGCCCGTCGCCGACGATATCGGCGACCGTGCGGGTCGGGTCGAGCTCGCGCCGGCTCTGATCGAAATAGCCCATGACGAGATTTTCACCGCGCGTGACGGTGCCCGCGTCGGGTTCGAGTTCACCGAGCAGAATGCGCAGCAAGGTACTCTTGCCGACCCCATTGTTGCCGATCAGTCCGATCCGATCGCCGCGCATGATGTCGAGCGACAGGTCCTGAATGACGACGTGAGCGCCGTAGGCATGGCAAAGCCGTCGCGCACGTATGACACGCCGACTCGATTGCTCGGCCTCCTGGACTTCGATACGCGCGCGGCCGTCCTGGCGCACCCGCCGCGCATAGTCGGCGCGCATCCGCTCGAGCGCGCGTACGCGGCCCTCGTTGCGGGTGCGGCGGGCCTTGATGCCCTGACGTATCCAGCGCTCTTCTTCTTCCAGCTTCTTGTCGAACAGGGCATTACCGCGGGCTTCTTCCTCCAGCGCCTGTTCCTTGAGTTCGACGTAGCGGTCGTAGTCGCCCGGCCAGCTGCGTAGGCAGCCGCGGTCGATATCGACGATGCGGCTGGCCAGCGCCCGCAGAAAAGCGCGGTCATGCGTGATGAACAGTACCGTGCCGCGGAAGCTCCGCACATGACGCTCCAGCCACTCGATGGTGGCGAGATCGAGATGATTGGTCGGCTCGTCGAGGAGCAGGATATCGGGGCTCGATACCAGCGCGCGGGCCAGCGCCGCGCGCCGCTGCCAGCCGCCCGAAAGTTCGCCGACGCGGCGCTGAGCGGGCAGCTCGAGCGAGGTCAGCACTGCCGCGACCTGGGAATCGATATCCCAGCCGCCGTGGATTTCGATACGGCGCTGGAGGTCTTCCATCTCGTGCAGCGCTTCATCGTCGATTTCAGTCGCGGTGAGCGCCTGGTAACGGTCGATCAACGCCTGGTGCACGCCAATGCCGGCGGCGACGAAGTCGCGCACGGTGCCGTCGAGATCGGCCGGCAGCGCCTGTTCGAGCTGGCTGACATGAAGATCGCCGCGCCGCACTATCTGACCGCTGTCCGGCTCGATGACTCCGGTGATGAGGCGGAACAGGGTCGACTTACCGGCGCCGTTGCGCCCGATCAGGCACACGCGCTCGCCCGCCTCGAGGACGAAATCGGCGTGGTTGAAAATGACCTGGTCGCCGAAATGCAGCGAGACGTCGTTGAAACTGAGCAGGGACATGGTGGATGCCC
>JBBDTC010000088.1:0-1484 GCA_040904625.1 Gammaproteobacteria bacterium | reverse complement strand
GTTCAGTTATTTTGCGGCGGGCCCTTAACAGCTTGTCGGGTGCCCGCACCAGCGCTCGACCAGGATCTGCGCCGCACCGGCCAGGGCGACGCCGAGCAGCAATGAAGCGGCCACCTGGCTGCCCCAGTGACCGCCCAGAACCATCCGCGCGCTGGCCCCTGCGAGCAGCAGCACCGACATTGCCGCAGCCAAGCCCAGCGCCGTGCGCCCGCGCGGCCGAACACACAGGACCGCGCCGAACAGCGCGCCGTAGACCAGCCCGAAGGTGGAGGGCAAGCCGGATGACGCGCTCGGCGCAGCCACTGCGACGAGCTCGGCCGCCGGCCGCGGCGCAAACATCAGCAGGCGCGCCACGCCATCGACGACATACGCCAGTGCCAGCGCCAGCGGCGGCGCCAGCGCACCACGCCAGCCGGAGCGCAGGCCGTCGAGGATGCTCGCGACGACCAGCGTCGCCCACAGTCCCGGCATCTTGGCCGTCGTGGTCAGCATCTCTGCCCACGCCGGCGTTGTGCCGAAGATATCCTGCAGCAATCTCGTCAGCGCCACGTCGCCCGGCAACGGTCCCTGCATGGCCAGACAGATGCCGCCGAGCAGCAACCCCGGCACGGCATAAAGCACAGGCGCAATCATGGCATTCATCCTCTTTCCCCCACCGTGCAGGCAAATGCGCGTGTGTCGACACGAAGTACTATGCTTACCCTACAACATGACGCCAAATCAGCAGGGGAGCCCGTATGAGTGCCGTCAACCCAGTAGCGACACCCGACAACCCGATCCGCGCCATCTGCGGCCTCGATCTCGAGGACCGCGACAATCTCGACCAGGACATGCGCACCATGATCCGCGGGATCGAGAAGAAATACGGATTCGTGCCAAATTTCGTCAAACTCTTCGCCACCGATAACCAACGCCTCAAGGCCTTCATGGTGCCCTACATGGAACTCATGCGTGGCGACAGCGGGCTGAGCATGCTCGATCATGAGCTGATTGCCTTGATGAGCGCGGCGACCAATGGCTGCGCCTACTGCTGCGCGCACCACGGCGCGCAGCTGCGTGGCCTGTGCGACGACCCGGTGTTCGCCGAATACATCGGTCGCAACTATCGTCTGGCGTCGCTCGACCAACGCCAGCGTGCGATGCTGGATTTCGCCCACCTGGTATTGACCGATCCGGAAGCGATCGGCGATGCCGAACGCGATCGCCTGCGCGATGTCGGCTTCGACGACGAGGGTATCTGGTACGTCGCCTCGACCGCAGCCTTCTACGCCGGCGCCAATCGCCTGGCGGTTGCCGCCGGTTTGCGCATCACACCCGAATACCTGCGCATGAATCGCACCTGACATCGCAATCGCGCATGGTCACAGCCCGCCCGCGGCGCCCGCGATCGCCAGCACGACGCCGAACAGACTCTCGCCGGCGATCAGCCCCGCGGCGATCAACGCGCCCGTACTCAGCGTCATCGACGTGCTCGCCGGAATGAC
>JBBDTC010000087.1:2831-8967 GCA_040904625.1 Gammaproteobacteria bacterium | reverse complement strand
AGGCCAATGACGGCAGCAACCAGCACGGCCGCGCGTGCGCTGGCCGGCACGCTGTCGAAACCCAGCGCCAGGGTCTCCGCCACGGCCTTCCACACGGCCACGGCGGGCGCCGGCCACTCGGCACTGAGCAGCTGCTCGGCCGGGCGCGGGATCATGTAGACGAATACCGCACTGCCGACCACACTGCCGGTCAGGATACCGCCGCATTGGGCCAGTGCCTGGCGCCAGGCACTGGCGCCGATCAGCGTACCGGTCTTCAGATCGTTCAATAGATCGGCGCACTGACCGGCCGCACCGCCGGCCACATTGGCGGTCATCAGATTGGTCGTGGCATGCCCGGGCGCGGTCGCGGCAAAACTGAGCTGTGCGACTTTGCCGATTGCACCAATCGGCGCAATGCCGGTTTCACCGACCACGCGTGCGGCCACCGCAGCGAGCACGAAGGCCATCGGCACAGCCAGCACGGCCGCCGCCCAGAAGACATCGAAAAGTGCAATCTGCAGCCCTATCGTCAGCACCGCGGCAACGAGCAGCCCGAGCACGGGCCAGCCGCTCGCGCGCCATGGGAAGGTCCCCGCGGTCAACGCCGCGAGCGTCCGGCGAGCGCTCGGCCAGCGCAGAATACTCGCCGCGCTGGCGGCGACCATGAGGCTGACGCCCGGCCAGATCAGCCACTCGACCAGCGGCGAGAAAGCGGTCGCGGCTTCGGCATCGACAACGACCACCTGCTCGGTTGCGAGCAGCGCCGGCGCAAGTACACCCCAGGCCAATACGGCGCCCAGCAACAAGGACAGGCCCGTGCGCAAACCGATGATCGCGCCGAAGCCGAGCATGAGCAGGGAGGGATCGAAGCCGAAAGTGAGCTGTTCGAGGCGCCGCGTGGGTACCAGCCGAGGCATGGTCATTACCCAGGCATCCAGCAAGGTGAATCCTGCAGCGAAGAGGAGACTCGCGCCCAATGCCCAGCAGCGTAACAAGGCCTCACGGCCGCGCTCGAAGATGTCGCGAATGGTTTCCGCCGTCGCCACACCGACTGGAAAGGGCAGGCGCGGATCGGACAGCAGCGGCCCGCGCAGGAACCAGGCCACCCACACGCCCAGAAAGCTGACACTGAACACCCACGCCGTCATCGGCACCAAGTGCAGGGTCTCGCCGGTAAGAATGAGATAGGCCGGGATCGGCGCTACCAGCCCCCCGGAGATGATCGAGGCCGCCGACGAGGCCGCAGTCTGGCTGATGTTGCTCTCGTAGCGGTCCCACGCAGCGCCGCCGAAAGTATGCGTGATCGGCCGCCAGAAGGCGTAGCCGATGAGCAAAGCGGTAATCGAGAGATTGAAGCTCCAGCCGATCTTGAGCCCGGCGTAGACGTTGGTCGGGGTCAGCAGAGCGCCGATCGCGATGCCCGTGAGCAGCGCGCGCAGGGTAAGCTCGCGTCGTATCGGCGGTGGCGGCCGGCGTGCATTATCCATCGCCCCGACCCTGGCCGGAGCTACGCCGCCAGTCAAGGATCGCGGCGGACCCTTACCAGGACAGAACGGTCTGGCCCTGCCTTCGATCTCGACACGCCATCGTCACCGCTGCATTCCAAAGTGGCACCAAACGCCATTCCTGCCTCAATCCTTGGGCCCGAGGAAGAACCACAACAGCAAGCCGAGCACCGGTAGAACCAGTATCAGCACGATCCACAGCACCTTGGCGCCGGTGCCGGCAGGGCTCTGCACGGTTCTGACGATGGCCCAGATATCGAGCACCAGAATGATGAAACCAAGCAGACCGGAGACTTCCAGGACCATGGCGCGACCTCATGTTTGTCAGCACGGCCGTTCATCATAGCGCAGCAATCATCGCATGCGCTTGGTAAAGCATACCAAGCGCAAGCGATCGGCGCGCTGCACCCTGTTCAGGTAGTGCCCTGGCCGTGATCTCTTGCGACGTTGCGGTTCTCTTCCCTGGCGCGATCCCCGTGCCGGCCTGCGCGACGCGTTCCGATCGCGCCGGCAGTGTCTGCGCGGAGAGAATCAGAACGACTTTTCGGCCTTGTCCAGCTGCTCGGCGAAAGCACGATAGGCATCGACGAAGCCGGCCTGTACGTGCTGCCAAGCCTGCTCCGAGCTGTGCATGAGGCCACCCATCCACTCCGACAGGTCCTGGCGTTGGGATTCCAGTGCGTCGATCGACGTGTTCATGCGCTCGCGCGCCGCCGCCGTGAGCTGGTCACCACTTTTCGCAAGGCTCGTCTGCAGACGAGCGATCCGATCATCGATGGCGGCCAGCGCCGCACGGGCTTCCTGGATCGCCTCGTCACGCTGCGCGGCAGTGTAAGCACTCAGTTTTTCGAGCCGCTGCGACAAGTCCTTGTCGGCCGCTTCAGCGTCTGCCTGCTCCGCTTTCAACACGTCGCTCTGGTGTTCTGCGGTCGGCATGCGCTGTTCGGTTTTCGGGCGCTGTGCCTTCTTCGTTTCGACGTCGTCGATCGCCTCGGCCTGATGAGGCGTTGCCGGTAGCTGTTCAGCACCGGCGGTGAACGGAGCGCCAGCGATCATGGCACTCGTGAACAACAAGGTCGGAAAATGGCTTTTCTTCGAGAACATCAGTCTCTCCTGTGTGATGAGGATAGATGGATACGTTCGACGAGGACGAGCGATGAAACCCTGGCAAGCAGGCAGGACATGCGGCACCTCGACGGGCGCATTGGATGAGCGACCACCGGTTGCCCCACCCGCACTGTGGCTACCGTGCAAGCCGGTCATCCGACTGATCGCTTTATTTGGCGTAGCTCCTTTGAGGACATAGCGCATCGGGCAGAGTTCCCCGCCAAGCTGCCGACAGGCTGCTAGATACACCGTCATGCGGCTATCGTCGCGCTATCTTCTGCCATCTTGTCCAGGCATGGTTTGTCATGCGATCTGCCTGTAGCATCCGTCCCGCGTGGTTCATCGCGGCCCGGGGCGGCGGCCATTGCAGCTTTCTCAACCGGCTCTACTCATGACTTCAGCAGCAGCGAACGATCGGATCCTCACTGCCGGGCGCAATTGCTGGCGGCAGGCGCATGCCGGGCGTGTGGCGTTTCTCGTCGACGGCGCCGCCTATTTCGCGGCGCTGCGTGCCGCAGCGGTACGCGCACGCCGCTCGATCTTCATCATCGGATGGGATCTCGACAGTCGCATGCAGCTGCTGCCCGAAGGCGCCGACGACGGCCTGCCTGAAGCCCTGGGCGATTTCCTCAATGCCCTGGTCAAGCGCAGGAGAGCACTGCATGTCTACCTGCTGAACTGGGATTTCATCATGCTCTATGCGTCCGATCGCGAAGCGATGCCGCGCTACAAGCTCGCCTGGCGGACTCATCGCCGCGTGCATTTCGAACTCGATGGCGCGCATCCGGTCGGTGGATCGCATCATCAGAAAGTCGTCGTGATCGACGATGCGATGGCCTTCGTTGGCGGCCTGGACCTGACCCACTGCCGCTGGGACACCCCGGAACACCGAGCGGAGGATCCTCGCCGGGACCATCCCGCCGGAGACTCCTGTCCGCCGTTTCACGATATACAGATGGCCGTGGACGGAGACGCTGCCGCCGCGCTCGGTGAGCTCGCGCGCGAACGCTGGCGACGAGCCACGGGAAAAACCCTAGCCAGCGGTTCATGCACCGGCGCAGACAGCCCCTGGCCATCCTCGCTCGAACCCGATCTCACCGACGTCACCGTCGCTATCTCACGTACCGAGCCGCACTACGAGGAATATCCGGAAGTACAGGAGATCAAGCAGCTTTATCTGGATGCGATCGCCGCTACTCGGGGCCAGCTCTATCTCGAAAACCAGTACTTCAGCGCAGCGTCCTTGGCGCGCGCGTTGAAACAGCGACTCGCCGAACCGCGCGGGCCGGAAATCGTGATAGTCAGCCGCTCCAATGAAAGCGGTTGGCTGGAGACGGCGACCGTCGGCGTCATGCGCGCCCGCCTGCATCAGCAGCTGTGTGAAGCCGCGCCGGACGGGCGTTACGCCAATCTCTATCCACGCATCCCCGGCCCCGATGACGGCTTTCTCAACGTCCATTCGAAATTGCTCATCATGGACGACGAGTTGGTGACGATCGGTTCGGCGAATCTCAACAATCGATCGATGGGTTTCGATACCGAGTGCAATCTCACCATAGAAGCGGGCGGCGACGAATGCATCGCCAGTGCCATACGCGGATTACGTCATCGGCTGCTCGCCGAGCACCTCGGCACCGATGCACAGCACGTCGCGACGACCGAGCGTGAAACCGGCTCGCTGCTGGCAACGATCGCCGCCTTGCGCGGCAATGAACGATCCCTCGAGCCGCTCGAACTCGAACTGTCCGACGACCTGGACGACTGGGTCCCCGATGGTGAAATCCTCGACCCTGAACGGCCTGTCGAACCCGAAAAACTCGCCGCTCGCCTGACCGCCGTGGAAACGAGCACTTCCGGCGTCGCACGGATGGTCGCCACTGCAGGACTACTGGCGGCCGTCCTCGTCCTCGCCGCGGCATGGCGTTGGAGCGACATCGGAGAGTGGATCGAGCCCGACAAGTTGAGCGGCCTGGTTGTGCTGATCGAGGAACTGCCTTACACACCGCTGGTCGTCCTCACCGCGTTTGTCATCGGGTCGCTTCTGGTGGTTCCCGTGACGGCGATGATTGCAGCCGTCGTCGTGGTATTCGGATCGGGTCTCGGTGCGTTCTACGCAGCCTCCGGATCGCTGCTCGGTGCCGCCGCCACCTATGCCGTGGGCCACCTGCTGGGGCGCGATACGCTGCGACGCATGACGGGTTCGCGACTCGATCGTTTGAGTCGCGAACTGGGGCGGCGCGGCGTCCTGACCATCGTGACGGTGCGCATCATTCCCGTTGCACCTTTCAGCATCGTCAATCTGGTTGCTGGTGCAACACATATCAGCTTTCGTGACTTCATGCTGGGAACGGCCATCGGCCTCGCGCCCGGCATCATTGCCATTGCGCTGTTCATCGACCGTATACGCGCCGCCATTCGCGAGCCGGGTGCCGGCAGTGTTGCGATTCTCGTCACCGTCCTTGCCGCACTCATCGTCGGATTTTTCGTCATCCGCCGCACACTCCGCCGGCGCCGTAGTACTCGAGTTCCAGGCGGCTAATTTCGAGCCCGAAACCAATCCTGTGCGGTGTCAATACCAATCCTGACACACTCCCGCTGAGCTGCAGACCCCCGACCAACAAGCACGATTCGAACATCGTGTTAAGCTTGATCCATAGCATTGAGAGCCGCGCAGGCACGACTTGAGGCTCGACAAAGTCGATGCAATTACGGCGCCGGCACGCCTACCTTGAAAGGGGGATGCGCCCCCGGTGCAAGGGACATGACAAGGAGATCCATCATGGACAAGAAAGAAGCTTACGAGAAAAAACTCCGGGCTCAGCTCGACGAGTGGAGCGCAGAAATCGACAAGCTGAAAGCGAAGGCAGACGGTGCGGAGGTCGATGCGCAACTCAAATATCAGGAGCAGATCGACGAACTCCGTGCGATGCAAAAGAGCGCGAACGAGAAACTCGCCGAGCTCAAAGAGGCCAGTGATAGTGCCTGGGAAGGTCTCAAGCACGGCATCGAGAACGCCTGGGATTCTCTCGGCAAGGCCGTGAATTCAGCCAGATCGAGATTCCGCTGAAGGCACGAGGCGTCATTGCGGCACATGGAGGTGCCGAGACGATCGGCGAACGACGCTCCTCCCTCTCGTGAGGCAGGCGGAAATCGCTTTAGCTACTTCGCGTCGCCGAAGGCCTCGGCTGCTCGATACCTTCGCCAGTTGTGGTCGCGAACAACGAACCGCGTGAATTTTTCTACCGGCTCCAACTGCCTTCGTCTCGCGACCTATAACATCCATAGCGGCATCGGACGGGACGGGCGCTGTGATCTCGGGCGCATTGCGCAGGTCATTGGCGAACTCGCTGCCGATGTCGTTGCGCTGCAGGAAGTCGATTCGCAGCATGACACTGTGGACACATTGGCCTTCCTGTCCGACCAGACCGGCATGACCGCGCTGGCGGGGCCGACCCTGCTGCGTACGGACAGTACCTACGGCAATGCCCTGCTGACCAGCAAACCTCTATTGCAAGTGCAGCGCATCGACTTGAGTTTCGCGC
>JBBDTC010000087.1:0-2821 GCA_040904625.1 Gammaproteobacteria bacterium | reverse complement strand
CGGTGCCCTCGATGTCCGGCTCGCAGTCTGCGGCAAGCCCCTGCGGGTCATTGCGACTCACTTGGGTCTGCGGCCGGCAGAGCGCCGTGCTCAAATCGCCAGGCTGCTCGTACAGCTCGAACGCGACCCAGCGGGTCTGACGGCAATGATGGGCGATCTCAATGAATGGTTGCTGTGGGGACGGCCCCTGCGGCATCTACACGCGCATTTTGGCCAGCCCCCTGCGCCCGCGACGTTCCCCTCGAACTGGCCCGTGTTCGCGCTCGACCGCATATGGCTGGAGCCGCGCGACCAGCTGCGGCGGGTCAGCGTCCACGACAGCCGGCTGGCACGCTGCGCTTCGGATCACCTGCCACTGGTCGCAGAAATCATGGTCTGAGACACCGGCGACCAGGGTCAGGGCACCACCTCCCATTGCGGCTCTTCGAATTCGCCGATCACCGTGATTTCGCAGGTTTCGGCGTGCTTGTCGAGGATCGCCCGAACCGTCGCGTCACGCCGGTCGTCCTTGGCATCGCGGGCCGCCTTCGAGTCCCAATGCGCGATGGCGAGGACACAGTCCGGATCGCCAATCTTGCGATGCAGATAGGTGCCCCGTGCGCCCGGCGCCTGCTGGATGATTTCGCTGGCGCGGATCCAGGCATCGGCGTATTCGTCGACGCTGTAACCGGGCTTCATGCGGACTTCGAATATGAATTTCATGCCGGCACGATGTGCAACGCCGTGCGCCCGTCGAGATCGATCTCGAGCCGGGCACACCCATCCGCATCGGCCTGCAGCGCGGACGCGCCGCCCCCCGCACCGCGCACACTGTAGCGCGCGCCTGGACGCAGGCGTTCCAGGACGAGCGTCTGGCGGCCCGCGCCGGCGCCGGGGTAGAGCACGAGTTCGAGATCCTCGCCCTGGCTGTAGGCCTTGGCCACCAGCACCTGGGGATAGTCGGCCGCTGCCAGCACCGGGCCGCGGCGCACGGCTTCCGGGGGGCCCTGCACGAAGGTATTGCGGAAATCCCCGGTGCCGAGCAAACGCGCCTCGACTGCCCATACGTTCGCCAGACAGGAGGCTTTCGTATAGCTCAGCACGCCATCCTGCTCGATGCGACCGCAATCCTGGTCCATCGAATTCAAAGCCGCTTCGGCGAGCTCGCCGTCGCCGAATTCGCGCCCGCAGATGGCAACGGCTGCATAGGGAAACAGCAGCCCGGGACGGTAGTTGCCCGGGTCGATGTTGTCGAGGAAGGACAACGCCCCTGGCGGGAAACTGAGACGCGGACGACCCGCCGCATCCTCGCTCATGCAGAAAGCCAGCTCCTTGCGCCCGACCGCCCACAAGCGGCGCGCCAGGGCCGGTGAGAAGACGTTGGCAAAGAACGCAAAACCCGCTTCGCCGGCATAGAACGGGATTTCCAATCCCGTCCAGTACGATCGCAGACCGATCAGCGAGCCCTTGCCGTCGGTGAATTCAGACTCGAGTTTGTCCAGCCACGCCGGCAAGTGCTGCTGCACGTAATTCGTGCCGAACACGGCGTCGTGGGAAGCCAGCGAACTCATGCCATACATGTTGCAGACCGGGTAGACCCAGTTCGGCTCGCAGGGGAACAGAACGAAATCGGAACAACGGTAGTTGTCGAGCAGCGATTGCGCGAGCGTATGGGAATCGTGGCGATAGGCGGTGTCCTCATTGAGGCGGAAGGTCAGGCTGCCCGGCTCAGCGTAACGCCGGTCGCCGCTGGCCATCATGTAACCATTGACATGCATGCCGTACCAGCCGGTCAGCATGATGTTGTCCTTCGCCGCCGGGTTGAAATCGGTGAAATTGAAATGCCCCCACATCGACTCCAGCACCCAGTAGGTCCAGACCTTGGGATCGAGATAGGTCTCGACCAGGTTACGCTGGGCCTGGCCGAGATAGCCGGTGAAGCTCGGTGTGTAATGGCATTGCGCGATGGCGAGCGCGAAACCCATGTGATTGATCTGGTAGCGCAGCGCTGCCGGCTGGAACTGGTCGATAACGGTATAACCGGCAAATTCGCCGACCGGCTGCAGGGCGCGCTCGTAGACGTAGCGCAGCGCGGCGAGCTGCTCCGGCGAGAGTTCGCGCGTGCCGGGCTCGGGCGTCGCCTGCACACGCTCTTCGACTTCAGCACGGGACTCGGGGGAAAAACTCTGGCGCGCCGTGAAGCGCGCGCGATCGGCACTGCGTCGTTGCACGCCGCGGTATTGAAACCAGGCGAAGATGCCCGCGGCAACTCCGGGGACCAGCCACACGGCGGGCGCCCACGCCGTTGGCCCGGCCCAGACACCGGCAATGAGCACCGTACCGAGCCAGACCGCCAACGGCGCGATCACCATGCCGGCCCAGAAGAAAGCGATGCAGGACAACCAGAACAGCGCCAGCGTCAGGGGCAGTAGCAGCGCCCACGCACCGCCCCAACTGACGAAGCCGCCGCCCGGCAGCAGCAGTCCCAGCCCCGCCGCCTGCCAACCGGCACTCATCCCCAGCCAGGTCGGCAGAAAGCCGAGTACGGCCAGCACGCCGTAGACGAGAGCGTTGCGCCGGTGGCGCGCGGCCGTGACAGGCCCTTTGCCGCCATGGGGCAATTCGATGTATCGCCCCAGGATATCGTTACCAACTGCAGACATGTTCATTCCCCTTTTACTGACGCCGCGTACGCCATGCGCGCGGCGTGGATCACCGGGACCCGTCTGAATACGTGCTCGTCAATGTCGATCAAGCTTGCCCAGTAAGCAGGTACCCCGTGCCGCGACCGTGCGCCGCAGGGAGGCGGCGCCCGAGCTACAGGGATGTATTTACGGCGTGT
>JBBDTC010000086.1:0-1501 GCA_040904625.1 Gammaproteobacteria bacterium | reverse complement strand
TGGGCGAGAGCACCTGCGTCAGCTGCGGCGAATGCGTGCAGGCCTGCCCGACCGGTGCGCTGATGCCGGCCCGCGATGCGGCGCAGATGGCGAGCGATCGGACGGTCGAATCGGCCTGCCCCTACTGCGGCGTCGGCTGCCTGCTGACTTTCCACGTCAAGAACGAGAAGATTCGCTATGTCGACGGCCGCGACGGCCCCTCCAATCACGGCCGCTTGTGCGTGAAGGGCCGCTATGGCTTCGACTACATCCACCACGAGGACCGCCTGACCCAACCGCTGCTGCGCCGCGACGATGCGCCGAAGACCACGAGCATCCTCTCGCCCGCAGACATCCCGCGCTATTTCCGCGTCGCCGACTGGGACGAAGCGCTGGACCGGGCGGCCCAGGGCCTCACCCGCATTCGCGATCGCGACGGCGGCGGTGCGCTGGCCGGCTTCGGTTCGGCCAAGGGTTCGAACGAAGAGGCCTATCTGTTCCAGAAACTGGTGCGCACCGGCTTCCACACCAACAACGTCGATCACTGCACGCGGCTGTGCCACGCCTCTTCGGTCGCCGCGATGCTCGAGATGATCGGGTCCGGCAGCGTCTCCAACCAGGTCGCCGATGTCGCCGAGACCGAGGTCATCGTCATCATCGGCGCGCGCCCGACGGTCAACCATCCGGTCGCCGCGACTTTCATGAAGAATGCGGCGCAGGCCGGCAAGACGCTGATCCTGATGGATCCCTATCGCGCCGATCTGGCCCGCCACGCCGATCATTTCCTGCAATTCCACGCCGATACCGATGTGCCGCTGCTGAACGCCCTCATGCATACCATCATCGCCGAGGGCCTGCACGACGAGGCCTTCATCGCCGCGCGCACCGAAGGCTTCGACGCCCTCGCGGCCTGCGTCGCCGATTATTCACCGGAGAAGGTCGAGGGTATCTGCGGCGTGCCGGCGGCGACGATACGCGAAGTCGCGCGGATTTACGCCCGCGCCCAGGGCGCGATGATTTTCTGGGGCATGGGGATCAGCCAGCACGTCCACGGCACCGATAACGCGCGCTGCCTGATTGCGCTCGCCCTGCTGTGTGGGCACATCGGCCGGCCCGGCACCGGGCTTCACCCGCTGCGCGGGCAGAACAACGTGCAGGGCGCCTCCGACGTCGGCCTCATTCCCATGGTCTACCCGGATTACCAGCCGGTCGGCGATGCCAAGGTGCGCAAGAAGTTCGAGGCGCTGTGGGGAACCCGGCTCGACCCCGAGCCGGGTTTGACGGTGGTCGAGATCATGCACGCCGTCCATGCCGGGCGCATCAAGGGCATGTACATCATGGGCGAGAACCCGGCGATGTCCGATCCCAATCTCAACCACGCCCGCCAGGCCCTGGCCGAACTCGAACACCTGGTCGTACAGGACATCTTCTTCACCGAGACCGCGGGCTTCGCCGACGTCATCCTGCCGGCCTCGGCCTTCCCCGAGAAGACCGGCACGTTCACCAATACCGATCGCCGCGT
>JBBDTC010000085.1:0-1510 GCA_040904625.1 Gammaproteobacteria bacterium | reverse complement strand
ACTATTCGCCCTCCTCGCGCCTTGCCAGCCGGGCGCCTCGACGCCCCAAAATCGCTCAGTTATTCTGCGGCGGACCCTTAGAGGATGCAGGCTCGCTGCCCCCTGCCGGCCCATTAGGGTTACGCTTGCCGCGGGAGGCCGAGTCGCGCGTCGACTTCGATAATGAAAGCCCAACCACTGAGGAGGAACATCCCATGACCAGCCTGCCCGGTATGAGTTTCGATCTCGGCGATAGCGTCGAAATGCTGCGCGAATCGGTGCAGGCTTTTGCGGCCAAGGAAATTGCGCCGCGCGCCGAAGCCATCGACCGCGACAACGGTTTTCCAACCGAGCTATGGCGCAAACTGGGAGAAATCGGCGTCCATGGCGTCACTGTGGCCGAAGAGTATGGCGGTGCCGATCTCGGCTATCTGGCGCATATGGTGGCGATGGAAGAGATCTCGCGCGCCTCTGCGGCCGTCGGGCTGTCCTACGGCGCCCACTCGAATCTGTGCGTGAACCAGATTCACCGCAATGGCACGGCCGAGCAGAAAGCCCGCTATCTGCCCAAACTGGTCTCGGGCGAACACGTCGGGGCCCTGGCCATGAGCGAGCCGAACGCCGGCTCCGACGTGGTCAGCATGAAGCTCCGTGCTGAGCGCCGCGGCGACTGCTATGTCCTCAACGGTTCCAAGATGTGGATCACCAATGGCGGCGATGCCGACACACTGGTGGTCTATGCCAAGACGGACATGGACGCCGGACCGCGCGGCATGACCGCCTTCATCGTCGAGAAAACCTTCGCCGGCTTCCACGCCGGCAGCAAACTCGACAAACTCGGCATGCGCGGTTCCAACACCTTTCCGCTGTTCTTCGACGACTGCGAGGTACCCGTCGAGAATGTTCTCGGCAAAGAGGGCGATGGCGCGCGCGTACTGATGTCCGGCCTCGATTACGAACGCGCGGTGCTTGCGGCGGGCCCGCTAGGCATCATGGATGCGTGCATGGACGTGGTCCTGCCCTACGTCCACGATCGCGAGCAGTTCGGCCAGCCGATCGGTGAGTTTCAGCTCATGCAGGGCAAACTTGCCGACATGTACACTACCTGGCAGGCCTGTCGTGCCTATGTCTACGCGGTCGGCCGCGCCTGCGACGCCGGCGACCATGTGCGGACGCTGCGCAAGGACGCCGCCGGGGCCATTCTCTATGCCGCCGAAAAGGCGACCTGGATGGCGGGCGAAGCGATCCAGGCGCTTGGCGGCAACGGTTACATTAACGAATATGCCACCGGGCGCCTGTGGCGGGACGCGAAACTCTATGAAATCGGCGCCGGCACGTCGGAAATCCGGCGCATGCTGATCGGGCGCGAGCTGTTTGCCGATACGACCTGAGGGCAGCGTGACGATCGGGCGCTGGCTTCGCGTTCCCTGCGGGTTGCCGCTGTCCGGATGCAGCACCGCGCTAGGGAAGCTCTGTAAAAGTGAGCGAGCATGCCCGGGGGCAAGGCGCGCGGGCTCCGAGGAGCGCAGTT
>JBBDTC010000084.1:0-9095 GCA_040904625.1 Gammaproteobacteria bacterium | reverse complement strand
CATCTCGACCGACGCGGCCTACATCCCTGATTGCCGGAGGGCGGCGGAGATGGCGGGCGCGGCAGTGCGTCTGCACGGACTGCTGCGTCGAGGCGCCGACATTCGCAGTCGCCTCGACGACGCGGGTCTCGGGCTGCCGCGAGCAACGCGCGAAGACCTCGGCGAGCAGCTGGCCGAGCTGCTGGGTCCGGATTTGGCCACAGTTGTCGACCGCAACGGCGCACCGCGCCATGATCGCTATCTCGACGCGGTCGAGCGGCGCCTCGAACGGGTCAGCGCCAATCCCGGCAAGGACTTGCAGAAACTCGACCGGATCACGCCCTTATGGCAGCGGTTTCTGGCCAGTGCGGCACGGCGTGAGCAGCACGACGCCGCGGCGCTCGAGGAGCTGCGCAGCCTCATCGAAGAGTATCGCATCAGCTTGTTCGCGCCCGAGATCGGTACCGCACGCAGCGTCTCGTTGGCCCGTTTGAATGCGGCTCTCGACGCATTCGAAGACGGTGTGATTCGGCAAGAAGGCGTCTGAATGCGCGCCACCCGGCTGCGCTACTATCGTGCTATGAAAACAAGCCGGATGAAAACGGGACACCTTAGGGCCCTAAGCCATAGCCGCGCCAGGTCGTGTTCACTTGAGGTCCTCATCGCGCATGCGGTCGCGGGCTTCGAACTGCCGCAGCCGATGCTGGACGAGGTGGCAGCCGCGGCCGACGTCATCGCAATCGGCACGCTGCGGGCCCTGCCGGAAGGGCGTGCAATCAAACGCGGCAGACCCGGTCGCGCCGTGCTGTTGTATCGCGAGGGCGAAACCGTGCGTGCATTCAAGGCCTACTGCACACACCACGGCATGGAACTCATGGAGAACGGCATCGACGGGTGCCGGGTAACCTGTCTGCAGCACGGGTGGCGATTCGAATTACCGGACGGGCGCAGCGCACAGGGTGAGCGCTGGGGCTTGCGGGAATTGGCGGTTCGGATCGAGGATGGTCGTTTCGAAGTGCTCTGGGAGGAGTAAAGCCACGCCATGTACTCATTCGAAACGCTGCTCCACGCGTCCTCCGACGAGTTGCTGGCTATCTTCGCCGCGACCCGCGTCGGCCCGAACGACGATCACGACGCGCGGCGCGAGGACGTGGCGCACCAACTCGGCGTCAAAGTGCCGCAGCTGCTGTGTGCAATTGGCTTCAATGCCGCGGCGCCAGGTCAGGAAAGCATCTGCCGCGTGCTGGGTTACGCGAACTTCGGCGGCCTGGTGACGGCGCGCAATTATGCGGTCATCCACGATGTGTATCGGGCGCTGAGCATCAACAACATTCTCGAAATCTATGGCACTTTGCCGAGCTTGAGCGAAGCCGGTGCCAGCTGGTCGGACCTGGTGCTGTCGCGCATCATCAACATCGAATCGCAGCTCGAGGAAACCATCAACCCGATCCTGATCGGTGGTTACAAACTCGAGATCCGCGCCATTTACGAGAACAACCTGGCCTCACCGGAGTTCGTGCGCGAGCGGCTCTCGGCCGGTCACGCGGTGATGCGCAACATCGCCAACGAAAATGCCATCATGCTCGAACGTGGCGTCATCGATCCGCTCGCATTTCTGCAGCACGAGGGCGTCAGTGCCGACGAAAAGCGCCGCGCGATGTTCCATGGGCTGGTGCCGCCGGCGATTGCCGATCACTACATCCGGCAGGTGCGTTCAGAGGAAGAGCAGCGCAGGTTCCGCGAAGCGATGGCCGGGTCGAATTCCTGATAAGGGTCCGCCGCAGAATAACTGAGCGATTTGGGGCGTCGAGGCGCCCGGCTGGCAAGGCGCGAGAAAGGCGAATAGTGGTTCTATTCAACTGACGAGCAACGCCGCCAGACGGGATGAATCGGCGTTCCAGATAGTTCAGTTATTTTGCGGCGGGCCCTAAGTGCGCGCCTTGCTCTGCATTTCGCGACAAGTTCGCGATAAACCCGCTCAGAGCTTGCGCAGATAGCGCGCAATCCGCGTCTCGAGCTGGCGCCGTGACGGTTCCGGAAGCGGATGCCGGGCGAAGCGCAGGTGGTAATAATCATTGACGATGGCGCGCACGGCGTCGCCATCGTCCGCCGTTGGCGCCGTGCGCGAAAGAAACTGCCGGACGGTCTCGCCCGCGGCCGGCTGCAATCCGCGCGCGGACAATGCTGTCATGATTGGCGCGATGAGCGATGCCTGTCCGGAGGGAGAGCGCGGTGCCGTGGTCGGCGGTGGTACGCGGACAGCATTGGGACTCTTGCGCAGACGCCGATAGAGTACGATGGCCAACGGCGGCACCAGCCATAGCAAGGTATTGCCGAAGGCGGTGAAATCGGTCTGGCCGAGGCGCTGATAGCGATACCACAGCCATGCCAGGACATCCTGCACGCCCTGCCAGTGTGAGGCGGCGTCCTGTTCGAGGTCGAACCACACTGACGGTGTCGAGTCGATGACCGCCCAACGCCCGTCGATGTAGGCCGAAGCCCAGGCATGCGCATGACGGGCACGCGCGATGTAGGCATCTTCCAGCACGCTGCGATCTTCGACCACGTAACCCACCGCGTAACGCGCCGGAATACCGGCGGCACGCAGCATCAGGACTGTTGCCGTAGCGAAATACTCGCAGTGCCCATGGCGCGTATCGCGGAGAAATCGAACCAGCGGCGTGCGGCGGGACAAGCCGCCGCGTTGGACCAGGCTATAGGTGAAATTCTCGAGAAAATAGTTGCGGATGCGGGCTGCGTCCCGTGCCGCATCGGTGTGCGTGACAGCGGCTTCCTCGAGAGCATTCCTGATCGCGGCAGCGTAGGCATCTGGAACCTGACGGTCGGCTGGACCCGGTTCGTCCTTCGGCACGGTGGCTGCTGCCGTCTCGACCCGGAAGCGCAGTGCGCCGGGTGGCGATTCGGCCATGAGGGTGCCGAATCGATTGCCTTGGAGTTCGGCGATCTCAGGGCTCTCGATGGCCTGCGCACCGCGCGGCACGGGCAGCAGGGACAGTTCGTGGCGGTGCTGTAGAGTGATTTCGGTCGTGGCGGTCGATGCCGGCAGCGCCGGGTTGAGCGGCCAACGCTGTGCACCTGCGATCGCATCGACGGCCGCGAAGGGGGCGTCGGTGGCCGTCCATGTACCGTAGCGAAAGGTGTCGTAGTGCGCTTGTTCCAGCAGCAGTGGAATCGACAACTGCGGGTTCGGTGTGACGCGGACGCGGATCTGGTCGGACAGTTTGAGTCGACCGATCGTGCCGATGGCGGTTACTTCGCGATTGGGATTCGGCGACGCCCACGGGAACTGGTGGAACCAGTACAGGAAGGAATGTTCCAGCTGTCGCTGGGCGGCCTGCAGACCGGCTAACGCCGCCAGGCCGAGTGCGGCCGCCAGCCCTACTGCCGCACTCCAGTGGCGCCAGTCGAAGCGGCCGGGC
Source organism: Gammaproteobacteria bacterium (assembly GCA_040904625.1). Lineage (GTDB taxonomy): Bacteria > Pseudomonadota > Gammaproteobacteria > JACKNG01. The sequence continues at coordinate 5,676 of JBBDTC010000084.1, read as the reverse complement.
CGCGCCCGCCAGACGACGCCCAGGGTCAGCACCACCACACCGGCGGCGTACCATTGCGGCTCGAGCGTGGTCGTACTGGCCGCGAGAATGCAGGCGCCAAGATAGTAGGGTGCGACATCGATCGGACGATCGGCGTGCGCGCGACGCCGCAAGCTGTAGAACAGCGCGCTCATGGGCAGGCTCTGCCGGGTGCTCGCGGTTTGCGTGAGGACGAGCGGAAACAAGCAGTAAGGCGTGATCGCCAGGATTTCGTAGATGCCGTGCACGCCATGGCGCTGGAACTGGATGACGGTACCCAGAGCGAAGATCACGCTGGTCAGGTCCGCTGCACGGTGGCAGTCGCGGTCGGCGATGTTCCATTTCCACGGGGCGCGGCGCAGCGCCTCCAGCAAGGCCGCCATGACGGCACCGCCAGCCAGGTTTGCGCTGCCGAGACCCCAGAATACGAGACCCATCGCCAGCCAGCCCGGTGGCAGGATCGGTCGTGGCACGTCGCCGGTCATGGATCGAAGGCCACGCGGGCGAGATCTTCGACGAGATGTCCGGTGCGGATAACGAATGCGCGGTGCAGAGCATTACGCTGCCAGGGTGACGACAGCGACGATAGCGGCGGCACATCGCCATCGGTAACCACCGTCAGGCTGAGCATGGGCAGGCCGCGCGCCCGGAGTTCGTCGAGCAGCGTCTCGCGCGCGGCGTCGCGGTGGCCGAGGACGACGACGAGGCTGGCCAGTTGACTCGCCCGCTCGCGCAGCAAGGCGTTGATGTCTGCGAAGCTGCCCCGGGTCGCGATGCGCGCCTCGGCCAGCCAGCGCGACAGCTGGAGGGCGTCGCCAAGTCCACGACCGGCACTCAATTCGATGACTTCACTGCCGGCGAAGATCAGGTCGAGAATGGCGTCGCGTGGCCGTTCTCCGCCGGCGATCGAGGCAGCAACCGTGATGATGGCCTCGAAACGTTGTTCGTCATTGACGTCGACATGGGTGTCGACGATCAACGCATGGCGATCGAAATATTCGTCGCGAAACTCCCTGACGATGAGGCGACCGGTTCTGGCGAAACTCCGCCAGTGGATATGCCGTCGTGGATCACCGGGGCGGTAGTCGCGCAGGCTGGCGAACTCCTGTGAATCGCCAACGGCGAGTGCGAGGCTGACGCCGCCTCGTTGATAGTGTCGTTGCGCGCTGAAGCGCAGGGCGGGCATGGCGTGACGCTGCGGCAGGGCGAGCACTTCGCCGGCGCTCGGCAGCACGTAACGGGCGCGGCTCAAACCGAGCGCATCCGGGCGCAGCACGGTGACTGCCCCGAAGCGGAGATAGCCGCGGCGTAATGCCCGTGTGCGAATCTCGACTCTGACCATACCGCCTGGTGCGATCGCCGGCACTTCTGCCACCTCGAAGGTGGCGCCGCGATCGCGATCGCGCAGGGCCAACCAACGGGTGAAGCCGATCGCGCGGTCAAAGCGGTTCTCGCCCGGCTGTGGACGTGAGCCGCGGCGGCGCAGAAACGACGTGTAGTCGAGCTGCGGTGCCAGCAAGCCGTCGCGGAGACTCAGGTCGCGTTCGGTGCGCTGTCCATCGTTGGAGATCTCGACGAAATAGCTGAAGGCCGCATTGGCCGTGACGACGTCGGGGAGTACGCGCCGGATGCGCAGCGCCGGTCGCCAGCGCAAGTTGCTGAGCAGGCTGGCGGCGAGCACAGCGAAACTCACCACGGCGACGAGCCAGGCCAGCGTCTGGCGGGTGTCGAAGCCGAACAGCAGTCCGCCGACGAGCAATACAGCGAACAGGCGTCCGCTGCTACTGAGGCGCTGGGTACTCCAGGCGCTCGCCCCGGCGGCCAGTGGAAACGCCCGATAGAGGAACCGCGGTGGCAGCGCGAACATGCGTCGAACTCACCGCGGTACCGGCAACTCTTCGAGCACGCGCGCGACGATCAACGCAGCGCTGATACCAGAGAACCGGGCCTCCGGTTTGAGTGCGAGACGATGGGCCAGCACCGCGGGTGCCATTTCCTGAATGAGATCGGGAGTGACGTAGTCCAGTCCGTCAGCCAGCGCCAGAGCCTGGGCGCAGCGGAGCAGGGCCAGCGACGCCCGCGGGCTGGCGCCCAGTTCGACCTCGCTGCACGTCCTTGTATGGGCGACGAGCGTCACCAGATAGCGCTTGAGCTCTTCGCTGATGGTGACGGTGAGTGCGGCGTCCTGAAACGCATTGACGTCGTCGAGGCCAATCACCGGTGCCAGCGTGCCGAGCAGGGGAGCCAGATTATTGGCGCTGATGATTGTCATTTCATCGTCTATCGACACGTATCCCAGTGCGAGTCGCAGCGCAAAACGATCCATCTGTGCTTCGGGGAGCGGGTAGGTCCCGTGGAATTCCACCGGGTTCTGCGTGGCGATGACGAAGTAGGGCCGGGCGAGCGGAAAGCGCTCGCCCTCCAGGCTCACCTGCGCCTCTCCCATGGCTTCCAGTAAAGCCGACTGGGTTCGCGGCGAGGCGCGATTGATTTCATCGGCCAGCAATATGTTGCTGAATACGGGACCTTTGTGGACGACGAATTCCTGCGTGCGCTGGTTGTATATCGATGCCCCGAGGATATCCGTGGGCAGCAGATCGGGAGTGAACTGGATGCGTTGAAATGCCGCGTCGACACTGCGCGCGAGCGCCTTGGCCAGCGTGGTCTTGCCGGTGCCGGGATAGTCCTCGAGCAGGACGTGCCCGCCGGTCAGGAACGCGCTGAGCAGGTGGCGGATGACGGTCGCCTGTCCGGTGATGACGCGTGCGAGGTTGTCGGCCAGGCGGTGGAAGACGGTGTTGGCCTGCGCCGGGGTAAGGTTCGGTCGCGGTGGGTTCATGGCATGCCCGCTTGCCGACCGTGGCGATGACGAGTCCATTGATTCATGCCTGGCGGCGTTTGAGCCGCTCGCGTTCGCGGCGATCGCGCTTGTCCAGTTTGCCGCCGTGGTGGTGTTCGCCGACCGCGGACAGGGCCAGCGCCTCATCGAGTGCAGTTCGCGCTGCGATGCTCGATGCCGTTTCTGCGTAGAGCGTCTGCGCCAGCGACGCGGCCAGGCGCCGCGCGGACAGGCCGTGTACGACGAGTTCGTAGCGACGCGGCGGCCGCCGGATCACAATGGTGTCACCGATGCGTACGAGGCGCGACGGTTTGGCGCGCAGACCATTGACCTCGATGCGCCCGTTGGCGATGGCATCGACGGCGAGGCTGCGGCTCTTGAACCAGCGTGTCGCATGGAGCCAGCGGTCGATGCGAATGGCGCCGTCGTTTTCCAACGCGTTTGAGCTCATGTCCGGGTGAAGGGTACGATGCCTGAGACTGCAATGCCATTACACTGTCCAGCGTGACCACTGACCGCCAATTCATCCCGCTCGAGATTGCCGTGCTCACGGTGTCGGATACGCGGACCGAACAGACCGACACATCGGGCAGGCTGCTGAGCGAGCGGATTGTCGCCGCGGGTCATCGGGTTGTCGACAAGCGCATTTGCCGCGATGACATCTATGCGATCCGTGCCGCCGTGTCGGCGTGGATCGCTGCGCCGGAGGTCAATGTCGTGCTGGCCACGGGGGGAACCGGTGTGACCGGCCGTGACGGTACCCCGGAAGCACTCACACCCTTGTTCGACAAGATTCTAGAAGGCTTCGGCGAGATGTTTCGCGTCCTCTCCTATGACGAAATCGGTACGTCCACGCTGCAATCGCGCGCGATCGCCGGCGTCGCCAACGCGACCTATGTCTTCGCGCTGCCAGGATCGGGCGGTGCCTGCAGCCTGGCATGGGATCGGCTCATCGTGCATCAGCTCGATTACCGTACCCGGCCTTGCAATCTGGTCGAATTGATGCCGCGTTTGCTCGAGCGCTGAAACCTCAGCGGGGGCGGCGGACAAATGCGTCTCGCGCGAGCGCTCGGGCACATTGCGTGATTCCATCAGCGGCGCTTGCGCACCGCGCGGCACCGGTCGACAATATTGGGTTGGGATCCGCGGTGCGGCCAGGGAGCACGAATCACGGCCGATGTGGGCAAAGATATTCATGGCGGCGGGCGGCTGCGGCGGCTGCGCCGGGGTCGTGCTCGGTGCACTGCAGACGCATACGCTGGCGACGCGCGTCGACGGTGACGGCCTTGCGACGCTTTCGACCGCTTCCGACTATCTGCTGGTGCACGGGCTGCTGCTCGTGGCGATCGCCATGGGCCTGCGCGCCGCGCCGGCCGCCTTCAGCCTGCGTCTCGCCGGCACTTTGATCATGCTCGGAATGATTTGTTTTTGCGGCGGTCTAACGATCAGCGCGCTGGGTGGTGGGGCTTGGGCCGCGATCGCCCCGCTGGGCGGCATAGGCTTGATCGCCGGTTGGCTGACCCTGGCGGTATATGGATCAACAGGCCCTAGAGCATGAATGCACACGAATGCGACATCAAGGATCCTGGCGGTAATTATCTGGTCAACAGCGAAAGTGCGCCCGGGAGGCGGATGCAAGGCGCGTTTTGCAGGGAATATCGGGGCTGTTACCAAGAAGCGCAACGCCGCAGCGGCCGCTCAGGAGCAGCCGGATGTGCAGATGATGTCCGGCAGGGTGCTGAGCGCAGGATGTCCTCCGGGAAATGGGTGTGCGCACTGCTATGGATGGGGCTGCTGGCGCTGTTCACGGCACCCGCCGGTGCTTTCCAGTTCTTCGTTCTGGACGAACCCGGCACCGATGTCATCGGTGAAATGGGTCTGACCACTGCTGTCCACGACGATACCTTGTCCGACCTCGCACGAGCCTACAGTCAGGGTTACAACGAAATGCGCCTCGCCAATCCCGAGGTCGATCCGTGGCTGCCGGGTGAGGGTACCGAAGTCGTCATTCCGAGTCTCTACGTTCTGCCGCAAGCGCCGCGCAAGGGGGTCGTCGTCAATGTTCCTGAGATGCGCCTGTACTATTTCCCGGCGCGCCGGCACGAAGGCCAAGAGGTGGTCTATACCTATCCCATCAGCATTGGCCGGCAGCAGTGGACGACGCCCAAGGGGCAGACGAAAATCGTCGCCAAGGTGAAAGACCCGGCGTGGTATCCGCCGCAATCCATCCGCGACGAACATGCGGCCGAAGGCGATATCCTGCCGCGGGTCGTCCCCGCAGGGCCGGACAATCCCCTCGGTCAGCACGCCCTGCGTTTGAGTATCGACGGCTATCTCATTCACGGTACGAACAACCCCTATGGCATCGGCATGCGCGTCACCCATGGTTGCATTCGTATGTATCCCAAGGACGTCGAGCGCATCTTCGGTATGGTCGGCGTCGGTACGCCGGTGCATATCGTCAATCAGCCGTTCAAGATCGGTTTGGCCCACGGCCGAATCTATCTCGAGATCCATCCGCACCTGGACGAGGACGCCCAGGCTTTCGCCGATCAGTATTCACACGTGGTCAAACTGATACTCGAGCGGACCAAGGGTTACGACGCACGGCTGGTGTGGGCAGATATCAAACGTGCCGCCGAGCGCAAGGACGGATTGCCGCAAGTGATCGGGACTTACCGCCCCAAAGTCGAATTGCGCAACGCGCAATTGCAGGCCGGATAACAGGATAGCTGTTAGGGCCCGCCGCAAAATAACTGAACGATTTGGAACGCCGATCCATCCCGTCTGGCGGCGTTGCTCGTCCGTTGAATAGAACC
>JBBDTC010000083.1:0-9164 GCA_040904625.1 Gammaproteobacteria bacterium | reverse complement strand
CCGACAGGCTGCTAGCGTTTCGACGAGCATTTATTGGGGTGTCGCCAAGTGGTAAGGCACGGGGTTTTGATCCCCGCATTCCCAGGTTCGAATCCTGGCACCCCAGCCACTCGGTGACGGCTGCCAGCAGCGCGGCCGGGCCCCGACGACTTGTATGGAGTGTGGAGTTCTCGGCGCATGATGGAAGAGTCGATGATGCTGTTCACCGGCAACGCCAACCGGCCGTTGGCGCGGGCCGTTGCCCGGCATTTGCACATGCCTTTGGGTAAAACGACGGTCGGGCGGTTTTCCGACGGCGAGATCATGGTCGAACTCGCCGAGAACGTCCGCGGTCGCCATGCCATCGTCATCCAGCCGACCTGTGCCCCGACCAATGACAACTTCATGGAGCTGCTGGTCCTCATCGATGCCCTGCGTCGTGCTTCCGCGCAGAACATCACCGCGGTCATCCCCTATCTCGGCTACGCGCGCCAGGATCGGCGCCCGCGTTCGGCCCGCGTGCCGATCACGGCCAAGGTCGTGGCCAACATGATTACCAGCGTCGGGACCTCGCGGGTATTGACGGTCGATCTCCATGCCGAGCAGATCCAGGGTTTTTTCGATATTCCGATGGACAACGTCTACGCTTCGCCGGTTCTGCTCGGTGACATCTGGAAGCACGAGTACGAAAGCCTCATGGTCGTCTCGCCCGATGTCGGCGGCGTGGTGCGTGCCCGCGCTATCGCCCGCCGTCTCGACAACGCCGATCTCGCGATCATCGACAAACGCCGCCCGCGGGCCAACGAATCGCGCGTGATGAACATCATCGGCGACGTCGAGGACCGCACCTGTGTCATGGTCGATGACATGGTCGATACTGCCGGCACGCTGTGTCGCGCCGCCGAAGCACTCAAGGACCATGGCGCCCGCAAGGTCGTAGCCTACTGCACGCATCCCGTACTGTCCGGGCCGGCTATCGAAAACCTGAACAATTCGACGCTCGACGAGCTGGTCGTCACCGACACCATCCCGCTGTCAGAGGAAGCCGAAAGTTGCGCCAAGATTCGCCAGCTTTCCGTCGCCGGGCTGCTCGGCGAGAGCATCAGTCGCATCATCTCCGGACAATCGCTGAGTTCGATGTTCGTGGATTGATCGTTTCATGAGGCGGTGCCGCCTCATTCAGATTCCGAACGTAGTCTGGTCGCGGGCCGGTTCGGACAATTCAAGTAACCTTTGGAGTATCGGACGATGAACATTTTCGAAATCGAGGCCGAGCTTCGTCATGACAGGGGTAAGGGTGCGAGCCGCCGCCTGCGTCGTGACGACAAGATCCCGGCCATTATCTATGGCGGCCATAGTGACGCCGTCGCCGTGCAGCTGGCGCACAACGAGATTCTGCTGCGCACCGCGCATGAGGCGTTCTATTCGCACATTCTCACCCTCAAGGTGGGCGGCGTCGCCGAACGCGTCGTGCTCAAGGACATGCAGCGCCACCCCTACAAGCCGTTTATCATGCACATGGATTTCCTGCGAGTGAGTGCGACTGAAGAGCTCACCATCCGCGTGCCGCTGCATTTCATCAACGAAGAGCGCTGCATCGGCGTCAAACAGGGTGGCGGAGTCATTTCCCATCTCATGTCCGACCTCGAAGTGACCTGCTTGCCTCAGGACCTTCCCGAGTACATCGAAGTAGACATCGCGGGACTGAATATCGGTGATTCCATCCACCTCGGCGAGTTGACCGTTCCGAGCGGCGTGCAGCTCACGGTGCTCGCGCACGGCGGCGACGAACACCAGGCCGTGGTGTCTGTGAATGCCCCACGTGTTGGCGGCGACGACGAGGGCGAGGGCGACGAGGGCGACGAGGACATCGCCGGAAAAGAAGAAACCGAGTAGGGCCGAGGCCTGCCAACACGGTGTAGCGTGGCGAACGCGACTACAGCCATCCAGCTCGTGGTCGGGCTCGGTAATCCCGGGCCTGGCCACGCTGGCGATCGCCACAACGTCGGTTTCTGGTTGGTCGACGCGCTGGCCGCGTCGCTGGGTGCGGCCTGGCGCGCTGAAGCGCGCTTCAAGGGTGAATTGGCCCGGGCCGGTTCCGGTCTGCGCCTGCTCAAGCCGATGACGTTCATGAATCTCTCCGGTGAGAGCGTTGCGGCCTGCGCCGCCTATTTCCGGGTGCCGCCGGCTGCGATCGTCGTCGTGCATGACGAACTCGATCTGCCGGCTGGCGCCGTGCGCCTCAAACGGGGCGGAGGCCATGGTGGTCACAACGGTTTGCGCAGCATCGACAGGCTGCTCGGCAGCACGGATTACATCCGCTTGCGCCTCGGCATCGGCCGTCCTGGAACTGCTGGAGATGTCACCGGCCATGTGCTGGGCGCGCCCCCGGCAGCGGAACGGCAACTGCTGGAGACGACCATCAATTTCGTGCTCGACAATGTCGATTGCGTGCTCGAGGGCGATCTCGCCAGGGCCATGAATATTCTCAATCGCCGCACGATCAATTCCGAGGAAGACATCTGAATGGGCTTCAAGTGTGGCATCGTTGGCCTGCCGAACGTCGGCAAGTCGTCATTGTTCAATGCGCTGACGAGCGCTGGAATAGCGGCGGAGAATTATCCGTTCTGCACCATCGAACCCAATGTCGGCATCGTTGCGGTTCCCGATCCCCGTTTGACGCGTATCGCCGAGATCGTCAAGCCGGTCAAGGTCCTGCCGTCAACGATGGAATTCGTCGATATCGCCGGCCTCGTGGCCGGCGCTGCCGCTGGTGAAGGTCTGGGCAACAAATTCCTCGCGCACATTCGTGAAACGCAGGCCATCGCGCACGTCGTGCGGTGTTTCGAGGATGAGAACGTCACGCATGTCGCCGGGCGCATCGCGCCCCTCGATGACATCGGCATCATCGATACCGAACTTGCTCTGGCCGATCTCGAAACCTGTACACGCGGCCTCGATCGGGCTGAAAAGCAGGCCAAATCAGGCGACAAGGAGCAGCGCGCACGGGTCGAATCTTTCCGCGTCCTGCTCGCCGCGCTCGAAGACGGGACGGCCATACGAACCCTGACGCTCGACGACCACGCGCGCAAGCTGACGCAAGAACTCGCGCTGCTGACGGCCAAGCCGGTGTTGTTCATCGCCAACGTCGACGAAGCGAATCTCGCGGGCAACCGCTATTCGAACGCCGTTCTCGAGTACGCCGACGGACATGCCGCCGAGTGCGTCGTGCTGTGCGCGGCGCTGGAAGCCGAGATAGCCGCTCTGCCGGCGGCCGAACGTGACGAATTCCTGGCTGATCTCGGACTCGCTGAACCCGGTCTCGATCGCGTCATACGGGCGGGTTATCGCTTGCTCGGATTGCACAGCTATTTCACGGCGGGGCCCAAGGAGTGTCGTGCCTGGACCATTCGCCGCGGGGCGTTGGCGCCGCAGGCAGCCGGAGTCATCCACAGCGATTTCGAGCGCGGCTTCATCCGCGCCGAGGTCATCTCCTACGAGGATTTCATCGCCTGCGGCGGTGAGGCGCGGGCTCGCGAAACCGGCAAGTTGCGTGTCGAAGGCAAGGACTATCTCGTCGCCGACGGCGATGTCGTGCATTTCCGCTTCAACGTCTGAAGGAAGCTCTGCAAAAGTGGCTGCGTCGCCCGCTGCCTGCAGAAGCGCTGCCTCCTGCGGTGCTCATTAATTCGATGCAAGGCGGGAGCCGGCTGAAACAGGCGCCGGTCGGGAATTGGCGCCAGTCGGGAATTGGCGGTGTTCTCCACCATGCCGGCGCTGACCGTAATCTTGAACCAGGGGTTCAAGAGTGGAACTTCTCAGGGCGAATCAGGCTTTCTGCTGTAATGCAGACTTGCACAACATCGCTGTCAGATCGGTTCCTGGGATATTACTTATAGGCTCAGAGATTTCGGGTCAGTGGTCGCACAAGGCAGAGAACACCATAGGGGGCTTATCGTACCGCTATCGTATGACTTTAGGAAACTCCGGCGCCACCCGCGCTGGCGTGCGACGCCTCAGTGGCCGGATGAGTTGCGCAATGCGTATCCCGTATCCCGGGTCAAGGCCTCGGCAATCTTCGATTGCATTCTGGCGATCCCGGCTTCGATGTCCGAACTCAAGGATTCGTTGTTGCGCCGAAATTCGAGATATTCATGCGCGATGTTCAGGGCGGCCATGACAGCGATGCGTTCGCTGCCGATGACCTTGCCGTTGTCGCGCTGCTCGATCATCTTCTTGTTGAGGAATTGGACGGATGCGAACAAGGCTTCCCGTTCATCCTCCTTGCAGCCGACGACGTAGTCCTTGTCGAGGATCGTGACGGTGATCGGTTTCACCTCATCACTCATTAACGGGTCTCCATCGCTTTGAGGCGCGCAATCATTGCTTCGACACGACTGCGGGCCTGTTCGGTCTTTTCGATGAGTGAAGCACGTTCGGCGGTCAGCGTCGCCTGCTGGCTGCGCAAGGCTTCGTTTTCGCTGGCCAGGCTCTCGACGGCCCTGATCAGTTCGTCGACGCGCGATTCGAGCGCGGCCAGTTCCAAGCGGTCGTTGCTGCCTGCAGTCATGGCGCCGAAAGGATGCTCACTGGCGGGTTCAAGGGTTGCGCTGCACTATAGAGTGCCAGGCGCCGGACGGTCAACACGGCGGTCGGCAGTTGCCACGCCGGTTTCAGGGGCGGTGGCGGGCATGGGATAATCGGCCGCATGGACGATAAATTCAGTGACAATGCGGTAGCCGCGCCATGAGCGAGACACTGTTCGAGCAGGTCGACTCGGCACTACGCAGTGTGGACTGTGACATCGGCGCCGCCGAATGCCACGGCATTCTCGTCGGCATGCTGTGTTCGGGTACCCGCTTCGATATGACCGCCTGGCTCGCCCATGTCAGTGCCGCAGAGGATGGCGGTGGCCTGGGCAGTGGTGATCAGCGCGCAGCGCTCGATGCTTTGCTTGTCGCGACACGCCAGGGACTGCAAGACGAGGATTTCGCCTTCGAACTGCTGTTGCCGCCGGAAGCCGCCGCACTTGCCGAGCGCGCCGCCGGGTTCGCGGATTGGTGCCGGGGATTTCTGGCTGGATGCGGACTGGCCGGCGTTGTCGATCCGGCGACACTGGGCGAAGATGGCAGGGAATTCCTGCACGATGTCGCGCGCTTTTGTCGCCTGGGGCTCGCTGACGATGATGATGAAGAAAATGAGCGGGCGTTGACCGAACTGATTGAGTTCACCCGCATGGGCGTACTCGTCCTCACGGCGGAACTGCACGACCGGACCGCGGACGGCGGCACGCCGCAAACCGCACAGCATTGAGCAGGCTGCCAAGTAACGCGGCCTTGGACGGATAGCAGACTGAGCTGACATTGTTATGGAGAAACGTGAATTCGCACGCCGACGCAAACGGCTCATGGATATCGTCGAGCCCGGCTCGATCATCATCCAGCCCAATGCGCCCGAGCGCATCCGTAATCGCGACGTCCACTATCCGTATCGCTCGGACAGCGACTTCTATTACCTGAGCGGTTTCCCGGAGCCGGAATCGGTCATGGTCCTGGTACCGGACCGCGCACAAGGCGAGTTTCTGCTGTTCTGCCGCGAGAAAGACGAAGAAGCCGAGACCTGGCACGGGCGCCGCGCGGGGCTCGAAGGTGCCTGTGTGGAATACGGCGCCGACGATGCTTTCCCCATCACCGATCTCGATGACATCCTGCCGGGGCTGCTCGAGAACAAGGAGCGCATCTACTACACGATGGGGCGCTACGCCAAGTTCGATCAACGACTGGTCAGCTGGTTGAACCGGGTCACTTCCAAAGGGCGCGCGGGTGTCCATGCCCCTGACCAGTTCGTCTCACTCGGCCATGTCGTGCACGAGATGCGCCTGTTCAAGAGCAGCCAGGAAATCAAGGCCATGCGCCGTGCTGCCAGCATCGCGGCTGACGCGCACCGGCGGGCGATGGCGGTGTGCCGGCCGGGCATGCGCGAATACCAGATCGAGGCCGAATTGCTGCACTGTTTCATGCAGCACGGCGCGCGTACGCCGGCGTATCCGTCGATAGTCGGCAGCGGCGCGAACAGCTGCATCCTCCATTACATCGAGAATGCGGCAACGATGAAGGAGGGCGATGTCCTGCTCATCGACGCCGGCGCCGAGTACGACTATTACGCCAGCGACGTTACGCGGACCTTCCCGGTCGGCGGCGAATTCAGCGAAGCACAGCGCCTGGCTTACGAGGTCGTGCTCGAAGCGCAGGCTGCGGCGATTGCCGAGGTGCGCCCGGGCAACACCTGGAACGAACCTCATGAAGCAGCCATCGAGGTCATCACGCGCGGGCTCGTCGACCTGGGCATTCTCAAGGGCCGTTTGCGCAAACTCATCGATGCCGAAGCCTATCGGCCGTATTACATGCACAAGACCGGGCACTGGCTGGGTATGGATGTGCACGATGTCGGCGATTACAAGGTCGCTGACGAGTGGCGCATCTTCGAGCCCGGCATGGTGACCACGGTCGAGCCGGGACTCTATTTCGCCGCCGCACTCAAGGACCTGCCCAAGCAATGGTGGAATATCGGCATCCGCATCGAGGACGATGTGCTGGTGACCGAAACCGGCCATGAGGTGTTGACCATCGAGGCACCGAAATCTATCGATGATGTCGAAACCGTGATGCGGCAGCGCAGTGCCGGCTGAGATCGACTGCGTCGTCGCCGGTGCCGGGCTGGCCGGCAGCGTCGCGGCGCTCTGCCTCGCCGCGAGCGGCCTCGAGGTGATGGTGGTCGAGCAGCGCGCGCCGCTGCCGAGCCCGCGTCTCGATCAACGTGCCCTGGTGCTTTCCCCGGCGTCCGTCCGGATCCTCGCAGATGCCGGCCTGTGGCCGCGCCTGGCGCCGCGCAGTACGGCGCTCACAGCCATCCGTATCAGCGAGCGCGGGGCTTTCGGCACTGTGCAGCTGGAGGCTGCCGAGGTCGGATTGAGCACTTTGGGCTGGGCCTGTCCGGCCGATCACCTGCTGAGTGAACTGAACGCTGCGCTGCTCGAACACGAGCGCGTGCGTGTCCAGTGGTCGACGCGATTCACCTCCTGTGAACCGCAGCCCGGCGCGATCCGAATTCGGCTCCAGGGCCCGCACGGTGAGCACGAGGAGTCGGCCCGATTGCTGGTCGGTGCCGATGGCGCCCACTCCACCGTCCGCGAGGCAGCCGGTGTAGGCATCGAGTGCTTCGATTATGGGCAGCAGGCCATCGTCGCCATGGCCAGTGCCGCTCGGCCGCGTCCGGGCACCGCGTTCGAACTGTTCTCCGGTGAAGGCCCACTCGCATTGATCCCGCAGGGCGCCGATCGCTACGTCACGGTGCAGTGTCTGAGCACGGCGCGCGCACAGACTGCGATGGAACTCGACGATGCCGCCTATCTCGAAATGCTCGAGCGCCGCAGCGGCGGGCGTCTCGGCGTGCTTTCCGAACTCGGCCCGCGGCGAAAGTACGATCTCGCACGCCAGCGTGCCGAGCGTCTCGTCGGCGCGCGTTCGGTGCTGGTCGGCAATGCCGCGAATACGGTGCATCCCAATGCGGCGCAGGGGCTCAACCTCGGCCTGCGCGATGCGGCGGCGCTGGCGCGGGTGGTCGGCGGCTCGGCCGATCCAGGGGCTCGTGCCGGCTTGCGGCGCTACGCCGCGCTGCGCCGCCGTGATCATCGATCGATAAGCATTTTCACTCATGTGCTGGCACGTACGTTCACATCGTCGCTGCTGCCCGTCGCTTGCGCGCGGCGTGGCTTGCTGGCGGCATGCGCACACAGCCTGCCACTGCGCCGACGCCTGGTGGCCGAGTTGAGTGGCATTGCAGCCTTGACCGAACTCACCCGGCACCAGCCCTCGTGAGCCCACCCTTCGATATCGCCGTCGTCGGCGCCGGCGTCACCGGTCTCACCGCGGCGGCGCTCGCCGCGCACGAGGGCGCGCGGGTGGTGGTCGTGGCGGCCGAGTGTGATTTCTCGCCACCGCACGCCACAGTCATGGATTTGCGCACCTACGCGCTGACGCCGGCTGCCGCTCGCGTGCTGGACTACGTCGGCGCCTGGGAACTGCTCGATCACAAGCGTATCGGGAAGTTCGACAGCATGTCGGTGTGGGACGCGGGTTCGCGTGGTCGCATCGAATTCACGCCGCCGCCGCTGCACGTCGGGCCGCTGGGCTGGATCGTCGAACAGCGCAATCTCATCGCCGCTCTGGGCCGTGTCTTGACTGAACAGGGTGTGCCGGTTCGCCGCCAGGCACTCGCGGCGTGCAGCGGCGCCAACCCCGCCCTGCTGACCCTTGCCGACGGCCAGCACGTCGCGGCGCGTCTGGTCATCGGTGCCGATGGCATGAATTCGATGCTGCGTCGCTGCGCCGGCATCGAGTGGCGCGAGGAAAGCTACGAGCAGCGTGCGATCGTCGCCAATGTGACCACGACCCTGCCCCACCGGCGCATTGCCAGGCAACGCTTCCTGCCCAGCGGCCCCCTCGCCTTCCTGCCCTTGGCCGCACCGCATGAGTCGTCGATCGTGTGGTCATGCACCACGGCGCGGGCCGCGGCACTCGAGAGAGAAGACGACAGCGGTTTCGCGCGTGAGCTCGCGCATGCAATCGAACATGATCTCGGCGACATCGTGGCGGTATCCGCGCGGGCTGGCTATCCTCTCGGTCGCGCCCGTGCTGGCCGCCTCGTCAGTGGCAGCCTCGTGCTGGTCGGGGATGCCGCGCATCGGCTTCATCCGCTCGCGGGCCAGGGACTCAATCTCGGCTTGCTCGATGTCGCCGCCTTGTTCGAGTGCCTCGGGCCCGCTGCTGGAGCTGCCGGCTGGCCGCGCCCTGCTGCCTTGCGGCGCTACGAGCGTTGGCGACAGAGTGAGGCACAAATGTTGCTGGTCGCGACCGATGCCTTGCACCGTCTTTTCCAGCGCGAAGAATTCGCGCTGCGTTGGCTGCGTGGTGCGGGTTTTGGCCTCACGGATGCCTGCCGGCCGCTGAAACACTGGTTCGCCGACCGCGCCATGGGCAACAGTGGTGATGTGCCCCGCATCGCGCGGGCTGCCGCTGATACTCGAACGTAAGGTGTGCCAGTGGTGACGACCTCGCTGCTTGGGCAGAATACGCGCCGATATGGACCGCTATCCCACCGCCGTAGTAGATGCGGCCTGAGTCCGA
>JBBDTC010000082.1:0-9232 GCA_040904625.1 Gammaproteobacteria bacterium | reverse complement strand
GGCCCGTGCCAGCCGCGCAAGCGACATCATTGCGGTCGCCGTCGAGAGACCCGAGAATGGCGCCGAAATACGCCGCCAGCTGGTCGCCTGCGCGCAGCGATCCGAATTTCTCAAAATCAGCAGAACGACACAAAGCCCATGCCTAATCGATCAGAACAACTCTTTGCCGCCGCCTCACTGGTCATGCCCGGTGGTGTCAGCTCTCCGGTTCGCGCCTTCAACGGGGTAGGCGGCACACCCATCTATTTCACCGCAGGCGAGGGAGCCTGGCTGACGGATGCCGACGGCAATCGCTACGTGGACTACATCGGCAGCTGGGGCCCGATGATCGCCGGCCACGGTCACCCCGCCGTCATCGCGGCATTACAGAAACAGCTTGAAATGGGCTTGAGCTTCGGTGCCCCGAACGAACTCGAAACGCTGCTTGCCGAGAAGATAGTGGACATGCTGCCAACGGCAGAGAAAGTCCGTTTTGTCAGCTCCGGAACAGAAGCCGCGATGAGTGCCATTCGCCTCGCGCGAGGGGTGACCGGACGCGATCGTATCGTCAAGTTCGAAGGTTGCTATCACGGCCATGCGGACTCCCTGCTCGTCAAGGCCGGCTCTGGCGCGCTGACGCTGGGCGTTCCGAACTCCCCAGGCGTTCCGGCAGCGCTGGCCGAGCTCACAACGACGCTGCGCTACAACGACGCTGGCCAGGCGCGCGAGGTCTTCGACGCCATCGGCGACGAGATAGCCGCGCTGATAGTCGAGCCCGTGGCGGGCAATATGAATTGCGTCCCGCCCGTCGACGGTTTTCTCGAGACCCTGCGCGAACTGACCGCCAAACATGGCACCGTACTCATCTTCGACGAGGTCATGACCGGCTTTCGCGTGCATCGCGGCGGCGCGCAGGCCTTGTTCGGGATCGCCCCCGACCTGACCGTTCTCGGCAAGGTTATCGGCGGCGGTTTACCCGTTGGCGCCATCGCCGGACCGCATGACATCATGGATCGCTTTGCCCCGACGGGCCCGGTCTATCAGGCAGGAACGCTGTCCGGCAATCCGCTCGCCATGGCCAGCGGCCTCGCCACCCTGGCTCTGGTCGACACACCAGGATTCCACGCCGCCCTCCTGGAGCAAACGCGCGAACTGTGCAAACGCCTCGAAGCAGCGGCACGGGCGGCTGGCGTGCCGTTCACCACCAACCATGTCTGCGGCATGTTCGGCTTGTTCTTCAGCGATGATTCACCGGTTACCCGATTCGAGCAGGTCACCGCGTGCGACGTTGATCGCTTTCGGCAGTTTTTCCACCTCATGCTGCAACACGGTGTGAATCTCGCACCATCGGCTTATGAAGCGGGATTCGTTTCCGCGGCACATGGCGAGGCCGAGATTGCGGCAACCATCGCGGCTGCCGACAACGCCTTCGCGCTAATCGCCGGGGCTTGAGCGCCTTTCAGGTACTTCAGAGCTGGCCGTCGACGAACAGGCCGACGCGCAGGCTGCTGCCTTCGTAGATCAGCTTGCCGTCGACTTCCATCGTCGCATCCGCGATCCCCATGACCAAGGAACGCGCGATGATGCGTTTGATATGCACCGTGTAGCGGACCAGCTCGTGGGCCGGAGTCACCTGACCGGTGAACTGTATATCAGCCGCGCCCAAGGCACGACCGCGCCCCAGTCCGCCTTTCCAGGCCAGGAAAAACCCGACCAGTTGCCACATGGCATCCAGCCCGAGACAACCCGGCATGACCGGATCACCTTCGAAATGGCAGTTGAAGAACCACAGTTCGGGGCGGATATCGAGTTCCGCCGTCATGAGGCCGCGGTTGTACTTGCCGCTGCTGTCGTCGATATGCGTGATGCGGTCGAACATCAGCATCGGTGGCAGCGGCAGCTGTGCGTTGCCCGGGCCAAACAATTCGCCCTTACCGCAGGCGATCAACCCGTCATAGTCGAACGTTGTGCTCGAACGACCGGCAAGGATGACCGGAGCGTCGGCGTTGAGCGGAGAATTCGGAACTGGGGACATGACGGACCTGCGACGTTGGGGCCGCAGTATAACAAAGGGCGGTTACACCGCCGCAGCGCGATCATGTCCAAGGCAACTCGACGCTGGCGATCGTCCCTTGTGCGGAGCTCGCCAGTGTCAGACGGCCATGGTACGCACCCTCGACCATGTCCCGCACTACGGCCAGGCCGATACCGTGGCCTTCGACAGACTCGTCGAGCCGGGCACCGCGCTGCATCAGTCGCTCTATCTGACCGGCCGGTATGCCGGGTCCGTCGTCGTGTACCCGCAGCAGGAGGTGCCGTATGCCGTCAACTGCGCGCTCAGTACGTGCCTCGACGAGCACGCGGCCGGTAGCCCATTTGCAGGCGTTATCTGCCAGATTGCCCACGATCTCCATCAGGTCACCCTCGTCGCCCGGGAAGGACGCGCCGGCTTCGAGCGCCGTCTCGATGACGATATCGCGCTCGGCATAGACCTTGCGGAGGGTATCGACGATACGCTCGACCACCGGCGCCAGTGCACGCGGCGGCGAAAGCAATCGACTGCCGAGCGTCGAGGCGCGCTGCAAATGGTATTGCACGGTGCGGTCGAGGCGTTCTACCTG
Source organism: Gammaproteobacteria bacterium (assembly GCA_040904625.1). Classification (GTDB taxonomy): domain Bacteria; phylum Pseudomonadota; class Gammaproteobacteria; genus JACKNG01. Next base: position 6,632 of record JBBDTC010000082.1, on the reverse strand, counting down.
TTCGAGCATCGTCCGACGTGCGTCCAGGTCAGGCGCGCCGCGCTCGAGCTCATTACGCAACACGGCGAGCGGTGTCTTGATTGAATGGGCCAGGTCGCCGAGCGCATTCCGGTAGCGACGCAGGCTGTCGCGATTATGGTGTAGAAGCTTGTTCAGGCTGCGCGTCAGAGCGGTCAATTCGCTCGGATAGGAACCGAGCAGCTGTTCCTGGTGTCCCGCCTCGATAGCCCGCACTTCCTCGCCGACCCGCGCCAAAGGGCGCAGACCGCGGCTCAGATTGAACGCCTGGACGAACAGCAGCGCGACACTCAATGCAGCAAACCACAGCCACAAGCTACGCCGGAAGTGGCTTACGGTCGCACGATAAAGCGCTTCACTCTCGTAGGCCTCGATAGTGAAGCGACGCGGTGCGCCATCGCCGACGCCCTCCCAAAGGATGCCATAGGTGAGCGCAAACAAGTCCTCGCCACTCGAACTGGTGGTGTGTCCCAGGCGCCAGGTGCCGATATCGGGCGATGGAAGCGTATCCAATTCGAGGCCGAGCATCGAGCGACTCGCCCATGCCGCCTTCGAATCCAGCGCCACGATTCGGGCGTAATGGCCCGAGCCCGGAGTCAATAGCGCCGGGTCCGGCAACTCCCCGATCAGCTCATCGAATGCGCCGACATCGAAATCGGCGGCGCCAATCAGCATGAAGATGCGGCCGCGCAGACGGTCTTCCACACCGTCGAGCGCACTTTGCCGAAACGCGCGATCGAGCAGCATGCTGGCGCCACTGAGAAAACCGGCCAGCACCAGGCTCGCGGTGAAGAGGATTCGGCCACGCAGGGAACGCATGTCGTGGCTACCGTACGTGGTTCGCAGGCGGCTCAGGCATCCTGCGTCGAACGCGCCAGACGCAAACGATAGCCCTGGCCTCGGATGGTTTCGATCGGATGCAGATCGCGCTCCGGATCGAGCTTCTTGCGCAGGCGCCCGACAATGACCTCGAGTACGTTGCTGTCACGCTCGGCATCCTCTTCGTAGACATGCTCAGCGAGCTCGGATTTCGAAATGACGTTGCCGGCGCGCAACATGAGAAACTCGAGGACCTTGAATTCGAGCGCGGTCAACTCGAGATCGCGCTCGCTTACGCTGACGCGTTTGGCCCCGAGATCGAGGAGAATCGGACCGCATTGGATACGCGACTGGCTGAACCCGGCTGCTCGACGCAGCAGAGCACGCAGGCGGGCCAGCAGCTCCTCACTGTGAAAAGGTTTGACGAGGTAGTCGTCGGCGCCTATCTCGAGGCCCGCAACCTTGTCTTCCCAGCGTCCGCGCGCGGTCAAGATGAGCACGGGGAACGCTTTGCCGCTTTCCCGCCAGCTTTGGATGATGGCCGTGCCGGGCTTGTCCGGCAGGCCGAGATCGACGATGGCGGCATCTATCGGGTACTCCAGGCCGATGAACTCGCCTTCCTGCCCTGTCTCCGCGCCGTCGACCGCGTAGCCTGCGGCACGCAAGCGCTCACACAACTGCGCACGCAGCGCCGCCTCGTCTTCGATCACCAGAACGCGCATCAAGGACTACCTTGGCGGCGCGCAGGGCCATCGATGCGCACGATTTTCACCCGCCCATCCGGCAGTAGCACGCGTACGAGAAAGATCATCCGTTCGCCGGCGTTGCCGGTCTGCACGTCGAGCACTCGCCCACCCGTCATCTGTGCCGCCTGGCGTGCTGCACTACCGGCATCAGACGCAGCCAGTGCGGTTGAGGTCAGCCAGCAGCTCAATGCGATGCTCACACACAGCAATCGAAGCATGTTCCGCAACGATACACGATCGACGGGCACAGCTGGACGGGAAGGCTTCGCGGCAGGTCGCTGATCCGCGATTTCGTGTGTCACTCTTGGGCGAGACAGGTTCAGTGCCGGGCTCGGCGCCTGCACACGCGAGCACTTCGAAGCGGCTTTCCTGCGCCAACGACACACCATCGAAACATCACACCGTTGCATCAGATCACCAGAAACCGGGTTGAGGACAGGCGCGCGTACGTCCGCTTCCCCCCCGGCCGTTCGCGTCTTGTTGGTCATCTGTCCTATTGGGAATGCTACGCGAGAGAGACTTAATGTCCACTGAACCAGCGCGTGCGTCGGGCCTGCGCTCAGGAGCCCGTCGGAGGCCGGTAATCGCGGTCATGACCCAGCGACGGAATCATGGTGCGCACCTCGTCGACGCGGGCGGGGTCGATCACGGCGCTGATGATGCCCTCCTCCGCTCCGCCATCGGCCAGTACTTCGCCCCAGGGATCGACGATCAGCGAATGGCCGTAAGTCCGACGTCCCCACGAGCGCACGCCGCATTGTCCGGGTGCAAAAACATAGCAACCGGTCTCGATCGCGCGCGCGCGCACCAACGTATGCCAATGTGCGGCTCCGGTCTTGGCGGTGAACGCCGCCGGAATGGCCAGAAATTGTGCGCCGGCCTGGGCCAGGCAGCGATAGAGCTGGGGGAACCGCACGTCATAACAGATGGACAGACCGAGCTTGCCCCAGGGCAGGGCCGCGATCACCGCTTGCTCGCCAGCGACGACATTGCTCGATTCACGGTATTGCTGCCCATCACGGATGGCGACATCGAAAAGATGGATCTTGTCATAGGCGGCGACGGTCTCGCCGGCGGAATCAATGACATAAGCGCGATTGACGACACGGCCCGACGGATGCCGTACGGGCATCGATCCGAGCAGCAACCAGCAGCCGAGTTCAGCAGCGAGGGTGCGCGCCTGAGCCAGTGCGGGATGGCTCGATTCCGTGTAACCGTTCTCGTAGTAGGAGCGGTCCTGGGATTCAAGCAAACAATAGAATTCGGGCAGACAGATGAGGTCCGCGCCGCCCTCACGAGCGCGGCGAATTTGCGCTTCGACGTGCACGAGGTTGGCGCTGAGATCGTCTCCAGCACAATTCTGCACGCAGGCTACGGCGAACGTATTCATGGTCGAGCGCCAGCCCCTCGTTCAGCAGGCTCAGTCGAGCTGGGACTCAGCCACGACGACGCCATCCTCGTCGGCGTAGACATAATCGCCGGGCGCGATGATGACTTCGGCAAAACGCAGCATCACATCGCGCTCGCCTTCGCCTTTCTTGACGCTCTTGCGCGGATTCGTCGTCAAGGCCTTGACGCCAATCGGGATGTCGGCGATCGGCCCCGCATCACGAATGCAACCATAGACGATGATCCCAACCCAGCCGTTGTCATGGCCGAGTTTCGCGAGATTGTCGCCGACCAGCGCACAGCGCAGCGAGCCGCCGCCGTCGACCACCAGCACTCGTCCCGAACCAGGTTCTTCGAGCGTACTGCGGACGAGACTGTTGTCTTCATGAACTTTGAGCGTCGCCACTGGCCCCGAGAAGACCTTGATGCCGCCAAAATCACGGAACAAAGGCGCGAGAACACGCAGCGCCTCACCGTGGGCGTCGTACAAGTCTGCGGTAGCAACCATCGATATGTCCTGCGGTTTGATTAGGGAATCTCTGCAAAAGTGGCTGCGCCGCCCGTTGGCTGTGTTGCGCGGTCTTCTGCGGTGCTCATTTATTCCGCATAAACTGCGCTCCTCGAAGCCCGCGCGCCTTGCCCCCAGGCATGCTCGCTCACTTTTGCAGAGATTCCTTAAGGATGGAACAAGGGGGAGAGGATTCGGTACCGGTTACTTCTTGTTCTTGCGCGGTCGCTGCCAACCCGAGATTGCCTTTTGCCGTACCCGGCTGATGACCAGCTGTTCGGCCTCGACATCGTCGGTAACCGTCGTACCAGCGGCGATCGTCACGCCCCGCCCGACTCGAACCGGTGCCACGAGCTGCGTATCGGATCCGACGAATACGTCATCCTCGAGGATCGTCTTGTGTTTGAAAGCGCCATCGTAATTACAGGTAATCGTCCCCGCTCCGACATTGACTCGCTCGCCAATCTCCGCGTCACCGACATAGCTCAGGTGATTGACCTTGCTGCCGGTGCCGATATCGGATTTCTTGATCTCGACAAAATTACCGATGTGGACATCCTGGCCGAGATGAGTTGCCGGGCGCAGGCGCGAAAACGGGCCGATCCGGGCATTGTCGCCGACAGCGGCGGACTCGATGACGCAATTCGGCAAGATCTCGACATTGTCCCCGATGCGACTGTCCACTATGACGTTGTTGGCACCGACCCGAACGTTGTTGCCCAGGCTTACCGTCCCCTCGAAAACCACATTCACATCGATGATGACATCGCGGCCACAGGTGAGCGTACCCCGGATATCGACGCGCGCTGGATCGCGCAGGGTCACCCCCTCATCGAGCAAGCGGCCGGCTTCGCGGGCCTGGTAGAAGCGCTCGACTTCGGCCAGCTGACGCCGATTGTTGACGCCCAAAGCTTCGGCAGCATCGACGAGTTTCGCGCTGCCGACCTCTCGCCCTTCCGCGACGGCCATCGCGACACAGTCCGTGAGATAGTATTCGCCCTGCGCATTATCGTTGCCGAGTTGAGGCAGCCAACGGTGGAGAAGTTTGGCGTCGACGGCCATGATGCCGGTATTGATTTCGGTCAACGCCAGCTCCTCAGGCGAAGCGTCCTTATGCTCGACGATACGCAGCAAGCGTAGCCCGGCATCACGTACGATGCGCCCGTAACCCGCAGGGTCGGCGAGATCAGCCGTGAGTACGGCGATTCCATCCCGTGCTGCCGCCAACAAGGACTCGAGAGAAGCCGCGGTCAAAAGGGGCACGTCGCCGTAGAGAATCAGCGTCATCCCGCGGTCCGGGAGCCGCGAAAGGGTTTGGGCGACGGCATGGCCGGTGCCCAACTGCGCACTCTGCTCGACCCATTCGATACGCCGCTGATCCAGGCTCGCAATGAGTCGCTCCCCGCCGTGCCCATGTACCACGACCGGAACCTGGTCCGAGAATTGGGCCGCGGTATCGAGCACATGCTCGATCATCGACTTGCCGGCGACGCGATGCAGTACCTTGGGCAATTCGGAATGCATGCGCTTGCCTTGCCCGGCGGCAAGCACGATGACGGTTACGGACATGAATTACCTGGAAGTGGGTGAAGCTTGCCCCGTATCATAGAACCGGCCCGACAACGGAACAATCGCAGCAGCCGCGCCTGAGTCCCGCAAGCCGCTGAAATACACCCACCAAAACGACATCGCCGGCACGCGGCCGGCGATCAGATCGGCCTGAGTCGAATTTCAGCGTCCGGAGCGTCGGCGCATACGTTGAATCGTCTGCAACTGGGCGGCTGCTTCGGCAAGCTCCGCCAGTGCGCGTGCGTAATCCACCTTGGCGTGACCTTCGGCCAACTGCCGTTCGGCCGCTTCCTTGGATTTCAACGCGGCGGCTTCATCGAGATCCTCGGCTCGTTCGGCCGTGTCCGACAGGATGGTCACGACGCGCGGTTGTACTTCAAGGACACCACCCGAGACGTAAAACGCCTGTTCCTTGTTCCCGCCCAGCTTGAGGCGTACTTCCCCCGGACCGAGCCGAGTCAACAGCGGCGCATGACCGGGGGCGATGCCAACTTCGCCGAGCACCGCCGGCGCAAAAATCATCTCAGCCAGCCCCGAGAAAATCTCGCTCTCGGCACTCACGATGTCGACGTGGACTGTCATGGCCATGTTTCCGATACCTGCTTACGAACTTAGATGGTCTTGGCCTTTTCCTCGGCCTCGCCGATCGAGCCGACCATATAGAATGCCTGCTCTGGCAGGTGGTCGCACTCACCGGCGACAATGGCCTTGAAGCCCGCGATCGTATCCTTGAGCGAGACGTACTGGCCCGGTGTTCCAGTAAATACCTCGGCGACCGAAAACGGCTGGGACAGAAAGCGCTGGATTTTGCGTGCGCGGGCGACCGCGAGCTTGTCCTGCTCGGACAATTCGTCCATGCCCAGAATCGCGATGATGTCGCGCAATTCCTTGTAGCGCTGCAGCGTGTTCTGCACCGCCCGCGCCGTATCGTAATGATCCTGCCCGACAACCAGCGGATCGAGCTGGCGGCTGGTGGAATCGAGCGGGTCGACGGCCGGGTAGATGCCAAGCTCGGCGATTTGCCGTGACAGCACGACCGTAGCATCGAGATGGGCGAATGTCGTCGCCGGTGACGGGTCAGTCAGGTCGTCGGCCGGTACGTAGACTGCCTGAATCGAGGTAATCGAGCCGGTCTTGGTCGACGTGATGCGTTCCTGCAGACGCCCCATCTCCTCGGCCAGTGTCGGCTGGTAGCCCACCGCCGACGGCATACGGCCGAGCAGTGCGGAAACCTCGGTGCCGGCCAGGGTGAAGCGGTAGATGTTGTCGATGAACAGCAGCACGTCGCGGCCTTCGTCACGGAACTTCTCGGCCATGGTCAGGCCGGTCAAGGCAACGCGCAGGCGGTTACCGGGCGGTTCATTCATCTGGCCATAAACCATGGCCACTTTGGATTTTTCGAATTCCTTGACGTTGACGACACCCGCTTCCTGCATCTCGTGGTAGAAGTCGTTGCCCTCACGGGTGCGCTCACCGACGCCGGCGAAGACCGACAAGCCGGCGTGCTGGGTCGCGATGTTGTTGATGAGCTCCATCATGTTGACGGTCTTGCCTACCCCGGCGCCACCGAACAGGCCGACCTT
>JBBDTC010000081.1:0-9292 GCA_040904625.1 Gammaproteobacteria bacterium | reverse complement strand
CGCCCGTTACGCAGCACGAAAGTCTGCAGGAGCTGCTCCACCCGTTGCACGTTCTGATGTGTCTCGCGCAGCTTGGCGTTGATACGCATCGCACTGAAGCTCGTAAAGGCACCGGCGACCAGCAGGCCGATGACCGCGATGACGACGGCGAGTTCGATCAGGGTGAAGCCGGAGGGGCGACGTAGCGGCATGGACGGAGGTGTCGGGTTCTCTGGGTGCTGCCGGCAACTATACCTGCTCGGGGCCGGGCTGCGGGCGAAAGCGGCCGGAGACGCATGCTGATCGAGGTCAAGCACGCGCGCGGCTCCTGCCTCGCGGTTCTCGCGTTGGCGAGCCCGGCTGCTAGAATCGATGGGAATTTTCCTGGAATCGACCACTCCACTGCCAATACCGAGGAATACCGTGAGCATCAACGCACAGCAACTCGAAAAAATGCGCTCCGCCAAGGGCTTCATCGCCGCGCTCGATCAGAGCGGCGGCTCGACGCCAAAGGCCCTGCGCCTTTATGGCGTCGCCGAAGACGCCTGGTCGACCGAGGAACAGATGTTTTCCCTGGTCCACGAAATGCGCACCCGCATCATCACCAGCCCGGCATTCGACGGCAAACGCATCCTCGCCTCCATTCTGTTCGAGAACACCATGGACCGGGATATCGACGGCCGGCCGACCGCCGAATACCTGTGGGATGTGAAGCAGGTGGTACCGATCCTTAAAGTCGACAAAGGCCTGGCCGAAGAAGGCGATGGCGTGCAGCTCATGAAGCCCATGCCGGATCTCGATGCTCTGCTCACCCGGGCGAAGGCCAAAGGCATCTTCGGCACCAAGATGCGCTCGGTCGTCAAGCAGGCCAATGCCGCCGGCATCGAAGCCGTGGTCGCCCAGCAATTCGAGATTGGGCGTCAGATCGTCGACGCCGGCCTGATCCCGATCATCGAACCCGAAGTCGATATCCACTGCCCCGACAAGGGCGAGGCCGAAGTCTTGCTGAAACGCGCCATCATCGGTGAACTCGACGCACTCGGTGCCGCGCAACAGGTGATGCTCAAACTGACCCTGCCCGAAGTCGACGACTTCTACACCGACTGCATCAAACACCCGCGCACCACGCGCGTCGTCGCGCTGTCCGGGGGCTACAGCCGTGCCGACGCCAATGCCCGCCTGGCGCGCCAGCACGGCATGGTCGCGAGCTTCTCGCGTGCCCTCACCGAGGGCTTGACCAAACAGCAAAGCGATGACGAGTTCAACGCTGCGCTCGACGCTGCGATCGAAAGCATCTACCAGGCGTCGATCACCTGAACGGATACGTGTCTTTTGGTGGCGCGGCGCTGGCGGCGCTGCTGACCGCGAGCGCCGCTGCGAGCGGGCTTGGCGCCAGCGTGGACGCCGCCGCGCCTGGACAGCAGGACTATCTCCAACTCTGCGCCGGCTGCCATGGAGCGGGCGGACGCGGTGACGGCCCGCGCGTCGAAACGCTGGCGACGCACCCACCGGACCTCACCCAACTCGCGGCCGCCAACGGCGGTTCCTTTCCGGAGACGCTCGTCTACCAGGTCATCGATGGCCGCCGCATCGTGCGTTCGCACGGCACCACCACCATGCCGGTCTGGGGAGAGGAGCTCGCCCGTGGCGGGGCCAGCGAGTCGGACATCGAACGACGGGTGGGCGCCTTGATCGGGCATATCGAAAGCCTGCAGCAGCCTCTGCACCGATAATAGACGGCGTCGATCGGCGCACTCTATCAGCCGCCGAACGGTACGATGTCGAGCAGCCCGGGCAATCCGCGCGCATAAGGGCCCGCGGCAAAATAACTGAACTATTTGGAACGCCGATCCAGCCCGTCTGGCGGTGTTGCTCGTCAGTTGAATAGAACCACTATTCGCCTTCCTCGCGCCTTGCCAGCCGGGCGCCTCGACGCCCCAAATCGCCCAGTTATTCTGCGGCGGACCCTAACAGGCACCACAGCGCCAGCGCGTCATGCGCCGTGTGCTGACCCGGCTACTGCCGCACGCTACGCAACGATGTACATAACGCTTCCCGCCGCTGGCGCGGGCGTGTACGAGGTTGATCGCTGCCATGTTCTCGAACCGTACGCGCGGCTCGAAACCGGCTGCCTGCATCAGTGCCCGCCATTCACAGCCGTGCGGGCGAATGGCGGGCCCGTGGTGCTCGAATGCGGCTATGTGGGCGAACTCGTGCACCGCAATCTCCTCGATCAAGGGATCGGGCATCTCGCGAACCCCGGCAGCGAGACTCACCACACGCCGCGCCGGCATGCAGCGCCCGACGCAGCGAAACATGCGCTGGCTGTAGCGCACGCGCACGTCGTCGGCCAGCGGGTGCAGCTGCCACAGCGCAAACCATTCGCGGGCGGCGGCGGCGAGCGCTGCGGGAAACGCTTGTTCCAAGGTGAGCATGACGATGCGGGCTGATAAATGTTGAGAAAACGCGCGACCGGGTCGTGCCGCCAGGAATCTGGCCAGAACAATCGTCAAATTCCGCCGCCCCGGAGCAAGAACCCTCGCAGGACTGCAGTCTAGCGGAATTGCACCGATGGCGGATCCGTAAGCGCGGAATTACGTACATGGCCCGAAAAGCGAAACATGCAATACTCAAGCGACGTGATTCGACGCCCACCTCGACGGAAATCTCCATGACCACAGCACAGTGGCCACTGCTCGCCGTACTTCTCCTCAGCCTGGCAGCCATCGCGCCGTCTGGCGCCCAGGATGCAGCTGCCCCGCCACCTGCCGCCCCCGCTGCAAATACAACCCCGGCCGCGCCGAGCGATCCGCATCGGATATCGCTCGAGTCGCTGCGCGCCCTGATCGAATTACGCAGCAGCAAACGAGCCGAACTCAAGGCCCTGCGAGAAGCCGTGGCGGAACCCGAGGACGATCTCGACGAGGCCCAGATTAACGCCAAGGCCGCCGAAGTGAGGCAGGAGATCCTCGATCTCAATGTGCAAATCGGCGAGCTGGCCACGGGAGTCGACGGCGAGGAGTTCGATCTCGACGCGCGTATCGAACTCGACCTCAAGGCCGAAGCCCAGCAGCTCGTCGAACCCTTCGTGATGATGCTGCGCTCGCTCACCGAGCAGGCGCGTCAGATCGAAAGCCTGCGCCGCGAACTGAGCGTCGCACGCAACCATCGCAATATCACCGAGCGCGCACTTGCCCAGCTCGAACCGCTGCTCGCCAAGAACACCGACGAGCTGCTCGGTCAGGAGCTCGCACGTCTACAGGCGCTGTGGCAGGAACGCCTGAAAACCGTCGACGATCTCATCACCGCAACCGAACGCCAACTCGCCACCCGCCAGACCAGCAGCTCGTCCGCAGTCGAGTCGGCCAATGAATTCGCACGCACCTTCATTCGCGATCGCGGGCTGAATCTCCTGTACGGCGGTGCCGCCTTCTTCGGCACCCTGCTCTCTTTGCGTTTCGTCAGCCGCCGGCTCGGTGCCTATCGTCATGCGCGCCGAGCTCGCAAGAACTTTGCCACGCGGGTCATCACGCTGATCTATACGGTCGGCAGCTTCATCCTCGCGTTGCTCGCGATGCTGATCACCTTCAACCTGCTCAACGACTGGCTGCTGGTCGGCATCACAGTCGTATTCATCTTTGCACTGGTCTGGATCGGCATTCGCATGTTGCCGAGTCTCATCGAACAGGTCACTCTCTATCTCAACCTTGGTGCCGTACAGGAAGGCGAACGCATTTTTCTCGATGGCATCCCGTGGCTCGTCCACAAGCTCGATTTCTACTGCGACCTGGTCAATCCCGAACTCGAAGGTGGCCACTTTTCCGTGCCTATTCGTCAGATGATCGGCCTGCACTCGCGCCCGGTCGCCGAGCGCGAACCCTGGTTCCCGACCCATAAAGGCGATTTCGTGCGTCTCGAGCAAGGGCTTGCCGAAGTCCTGGTGCAAACCCCGGGCCTGGTCGAAGTCCGCATCGAAGGCGGCATCCACATGACCTTCACCGCCGCCACGTTCTATGAAATGGCGCCGCAAAACCTCTCACGCGGATCGCGGGCAGAAGTCATCTTCGGCATCTCCTACAAACATCAGGCCATCGCTACCGGTGAAGTGCGCGAGAAGTTGCGTGCATTCGTACACGAGGGTCTGAAGCAGGTGCTGCGCGAAGACCAGATCATCCGTGTCGACGTCGAATTGTGCCGCGCCGCCGACTCCGCCATCGAATACGGTGTCGAGGTCGACATGACCGGCGACGCTGCCGTGCACTACGACACCGCCGAATGGCTGCTGACCCGGCTGTGCGTCGATGCCTGTAATCATTTCGGCTGGGAGATCCCGTTCCCGCAGCTGGTCGTGCATCGGCCGCCGCGGTCGGCCTGATGGGGTCCGTTCGTGCATCTTGGCGAATCCGAGGTGCTGGAGATACTGGCTGACCTGCGCACTGCACATTCAGGCAACGGCCCTCAAGTCGAACTCTGCGCGAATTAAATCGTAGGGGACGTTGATCTTTCCATCCACGGTCCGAGCAACAAGCCCACATTCGATCAACACGCCTACGTCTTCGTGAACTCGCTTGACGTCCCGCTCGAGCTCACGCGCCAAACCTCGGACACTGCTAGGTCCGAGTTCCTGTAATCGTTCGATCAGCTCCCAACGCTTGGGGGTCAGCACACGAAACAGGGCGGCGGGAGACTCGAATGCCAGAGTGTCGCCCGCCGATTTGCCCGTCGTCCACGCTTTGACGAACTGCTCGCCCATCTTCTCGAGCGCGGCATCCGCATTCCTTTGAATTCGAATCGTCGCTTTCCTCATTTCGACCTCCATCGCTCGATATCCGAGAAAAAGTTGTGTACCAACGTCTCCACATCCTTGAATTCGTATCGTTGCTCCCGGCCACCGATATGACGGTGTTCGCCCTTTGAACGCTCATTGTCATATCCGACGATGCGCTCGTCAGGGCGACCGAAGAACAACCGATACTTGTATGCATGAGGACTACCCTCGACAGGTTTCGGTACCGTCCAGATCACCATCTCCACTATCGTGCCGTCGTCGAAATCGAACCGGTCGCGTTGGAGCAAGGTGGCCTTCACGTTGGCAAACATGCCAACGATGTTCGGCTGTTGTCAAATGCGCCAACGGAGAGCTTTGGACGGCGAAGCTGGCCCGTCCGCTATCGCGGTAAGACGTCAGTGGATCGGGCTGGACTTCGATGGAAATGGCGCGCCCAGAGAGATTCGAACTCCCGACCACCTGGTTCGAAGCCAGGTACTCTATCCAGCTGAGCTATGGGCGCGTCGTGGCGGGCATTGTAGCGGGTATTGGCAGAGGGGCGCTTGTTGCGCGCAGCGCGCAGCGCTCAGAGATCGAGCGGATTCGGTTTGTCGGCGTCGATGCCGCTTTCGGCCAGCCAGGCCTCGACCTGGATGACTTCGATGGCGCCGCTGCGGGCGAGGGTCTCGAGGGCGGCGAGGACGATGTGGTCGGCGCTGATCTCGAAATAATCGCGTAATTCGTCGCGCGCGGCGGAGCGGCCGAAGCCATCCGTGCCGAGTACGCTGTATTCGCCCGGGATCCAGGTGGCGAGTTTGTGGGCGAGCGACTTCATGTAATCGCTGACGGCGACATACACACCATCGTGCTCGCCCAGAACACGTTCGAGGTAACTCTGTGGGCGCGGTTCCGAGGGGTGCAAGCGCGCCGCGCGGGCACAGGCGACGGCATCGCGATAGAGTGCGTTGAAACTGGTCACGCTGAAAACCTGGGCGGCGATGCCCTGCGCTTCGAGTCTGGCTGCGGCCGCTTCGGCGGCAAGGACCAGCGGCCCGGCGGCAAGCAGGTTGGCGCAAGGCCCCTCGACGAGCCCCCGCGCGCGGTAGAGATAGAGGCCGCGCAGGATCCCTTCGCTGGGATCCTCGGCCGGCAATGGAGGCATCGGGTAGGGTTCGTTGTACAGCGTGATGTAGTAGAAGACGTTCTCCTGCTCGGTATACATGCGCCGAATACCGTCGCGAATGATCACGGCCAGCTCATAGCCGAAGGCAGGGTCGTAGCTCTCGAGGTTAGGCACCGTTTCGGCGACGAGTTGGGAATGGCCGTCGGCGTGCTGCAGGCCTTCGCCGTTAAGCGTGGTGCGCCCGGCGGTGCCGCCGAGGAGAAAGCCCCGGCAGAACATGTCGGCCGCGCTCCAGATCATGTCGCCGACCCGCTGGAAACCGAACATCGAGTAGAAGAAGTAAAAAGGAATGGTCGGGATGCCGTGCACGGCGTGCGCCGTGCCGGCGGCAAGGAAGGACGCGATGGCGCCAGTCTCGCAGATTCCTTCCTGCAAAATCTGTCCGTCGCGTGCTTCGCGATAGGAGAGCAGCGAATCGGCGTCGACGGGACGGTAGTTCTGTCCTTCGGGAGAATAAATCCCGGCTGCGGGGAACAGGCTGTCCATACCGAAGGTACGCGCTTCGTCCGGCACGATGGGCACGACATAGCGGCCGATTGCATCGTCCTTGAGCAGATGGGCGAGCAAGCGCACCATCGCCATCGTGGTCGAGGCCGGCCGCGCCCGCGAGCCCTCGAGCAATTCCTGGAAGAGCCCGATGCCCGGCGTGCGCAAGGCTGGGCAGGCAAGCTCTCGGCGCGGCAGACAGCCGCCGAGGGTCTCGCGCTGGTCGAGCAGGTAGCGAATCTCGGCGCTGTCCGGTGCCGGCCGATAGAATTCCGCGCGCTCGATGGCCTCGTCAGACAGCGGGATACCGTACTCGCGGGCGCACGCAATGCGCTGTTCCGCGGTGAGCTTCTTTTTCTGATGCGCCGTATTGCGCCCCTGAATGGCACCCAGGCCGTCGCCCTTGACGGTCTTGACCAGGATCACGGTCGGCCGTCCCTGGGCGGCAACGGCACGCTCGAAAGCCGCGTTGATTTTCTTCGGATCCTGCCCGCCGCGCTTGATGTCACGCAGTTCATCGTCGGTCAGGCTGTTCATCATGCGCGCCAACGTCGGGTTGTTCTCGACCCAGTGCTCGCGCTGGATATTACCGGGCGACACCGAGTACCACTGGTAATCGCCATCGACCGCTTCCTCCATGCGCCGCCGCAGTACGCCCTCCTTGTCCTGGGCAAGCAGCCCATCCCAGCCGCTGCCCCAGATCACCTTGATGACGTTCCAGTCAGCGCCGCGGAAGCTGCGTTCGAGTTCCTGGATGATCTTACCGTTGCCACGCACCGGGCCGTCGAGCCGCTGCAGATTGCAATTGACGACGAGTACGAGATTGTCGAGCTTTTCGCGCGAGGCGATGTTGACGGTACCGAGCACTTCGGGTTCGTCGGCCTCGCCATCGCCGATGAAGCACCACACGCGGCCGCCATTGGCGGGTTTGAGCCCACGATTCTCGAGATACTTGGCGAAGCGCGCCTGATAGATCGCGGTCGGTGTCGACAGCCCCATCGAGGCGCACGGCATCTGCCAGAAGTCGGGCTTGAGCCGTGGATGCGGGTAAGACGGTAAGCCGCCACCGGGGCTGAGTTCGCGGCGGAAATTGTCGAGCTCAGTGGCGGACAGCCGCCCTTCGAGAAAGGCCCGCGCATAAATACCGGGCGCCGCGTGCGGCTGCGGAATGACGAGGTCGCCGCCATAGTCGCTCGTGCGTGCGCGGAAGAAGTGATGAAAACCGACTTCGAGCATGGTCGCGGCGGAGGCGTAAGTGGCGATATGTCCGCCGACGCCGCTGCCGTTGTCCGAGGCGCGCAGAATCATCGCCATCGCATTCCAGCGAATGAGATTCTCGATGCGTTTCTCGAGCGCCGGGTCTCCCGGGTAGGCCGGCTGCTCGGCTACGGGGATGGTGTTGACATAAGGCGTGTTGAGCGTCGCCTCGCTCAGGACGACCCCTCGGGCCAGCGCGTGTTCCTGCATGAGGCGCAGCATTTCCTGCACCCCTGAGGGGCCGTGGAGGTCGAGCACGTCATCGAGTGCGTCGCGCCATTCGGCGACTTCCAGGGTGAATTCGGGGTGCTGATCGAGCACGCTGGCCATGGCCACGATTCCTGCGTTTGGGGCAGACCCAAGATAACGCCTGAGCGCAGCAATGCGATTGCGCAGAATGCTTGCAGCACGATTTAGTTTGGCATAATTCGTTTAATACCCCAACGAAAAGGGCCAGGGATGCCAAGATTAAGCCTGGATCGAACCGACTACCGAATCCTGCATTACCTCCAGAACGATGCCCGCATGTCCAATACCCTGTTGGCGGAGGCCGTTGGCCTGTCACCCTCGCCGTGCCTGCGGCGGGTCAAGGCCTTGGAGGCGAGCGGGGTGATCAAGCGTTACGTCGGCATCGTCGATGCGCATGCCGTGGGGCTGCCCATCAACGCCTTCGTCAGTGTTTCGCTGCGCAGCCAGGAGAAGGCGGCGCTGGAGAAGTTTCAAGCCCGCATAACGACTTACCCCGAGGTCATGGAGTGCTATCTGATGACCGGCACCTCGGACTACTTGTTACGCGTGGTGATGCCGGATCTCGAGAGCTACGAGCGCTTTCTGGTCGAGAAACTGACCAAGATCGCCGGCATCGCCAATATCCAGACCAGCTTTGCCCTGAAGCCCATCGTACAGCGCACCGAATTGCCACTGCAGAACTGACTGGCAGCCTGTGCTCCGTGCTCGCCGCGCTGTAGACTCGGACGAATCGAAACTGACCCCATGAGGGAGGCTCTGCGCATGTTGCGCCACTCAATCGCGTCAATCCTGCTCGCGCTGCTACTCTCGGGCTGTGAAGGCGACCCGGCCGCGACAACTGCGCCGGGCAGTTCGCCGTCCGCCGCCACCCCCTCGACGATCGCTGCCGACGCCAACCCGCTGGTCACGGTATACAAGACACCGACCTGCGGCTGCTGCACCAAATGGGCGGATTATCTGGAAGACCAGGGCTTCGAAGTGGCGCTGCACGACGTCGACGATCTCGGCCCGATCAAGGATCGCCTCGGCGTGCCGCGAGATCTGCGCTCCTGCCATACGGCAACCATCGGTGAGCATGTCATCGAAGGGCATGTCCCGGTCGGCGACATCCACCGCTTCCTGGACACCGAAGGCGGCGGCGTTCTCAGTGTGCCCGGGATGCCCCTGGGTTCGCCGGGCATGGAGCATCCGAGCGGCAGCGAGGCCTACGAATCAGTGCTGGTCCGTCGCGACGGCACGGCCGAAATCTTCGAGCACCACCCGGGTGATTGAGTAATCGAAGGGACCTGCCCCGAATGGCACTTACTCAAGCGCGGATAGGCCTCTCCAGCGGGGGGTCCTTTGGCGGAATGGCTCCCTTCGGTCCGCTT
>JBBDTC010000080.1:0-9358 GCA_040904625.1 Gammaproteobacteria bacterium | reverse complement strand
GACCGAAGGGAGCCATTCCGCCAAAGGACCCCCGCAGGAGAGGCCTATCCGCGCTTAAGTAAGTACTATTGACCCCAGGCGCCATTGATTGCGAAAAGAGGATCTGATGCCCTGCAGCCAATTGAAACGACTTCTGCCGGCGCTGCTCGTGCTGCCGCTGGCCATTGCCGTGGCCGAAGAGAAGGTCCTCGGCGAGCAGCTGCTGTTTGCCGAGCCCGAGGGCTGGGAGGAGGTCTATGCCGATCGCGAAGGCCAGCTCTCGACCACCGAATACGTCCCGGCAGGTCAGAATGCGACAAATTGGCAGGAGATGCTCTCGATCCAGATCCTGCTCGGGAAGCCCGACGCCGATCCCGACGCCATGCTCTCTCAAGCGGCCCTGCATCTCGAGAAGTCCTGTCCGGATTTTGAGCTGCAGCCGATCGAACTCGGCGGCGTCGGCGATTATCCGACGCTCGCCGTCATGGTGATGTGCGGCCAGAATACACAATCCGGTCATGGTGAATTCACCCTGCTCCGCGGTATCTCGGGCAAAGAGAATTTCTACCTCTTGCAGAAGATATGGCGCGGCCCGGCCTACCAAGCCGAGACGGGACCGCCCGTGTCGCTCGACGAGCGCAAATTCTGGCTCGGCTTTCTGGCCTTTCTCACGGTCTGCGATCCGGCGCTGGGAAATTGTCCGGAGAATCTCGAGTAGCGTTCGGCGGCGAGCGCCGCGCGCGTTACAATTCGGCCCCGTTTGCCGCCTGCTCCGGAGGTCACCCGATGAAATGCCGCGCTGCCGTACTGCACACCATGGGCGCCACACTGCCTTATGCCGACTCGAAGCCCATTCGCGTGGAGACGATCGAGCTCGACCCGCCGGGGCCGGGCGAAGTGCTGGTCAAGATCGCTGCGGCGGGGCTGTGCCATTCCGATCTGTCGGTCGTCAACGGATCCCGCCCGCGTCCATTGCCGATGGTGATCGGCCACGAAGCCGCCGGCGTCGTCGCCGAAGTCGGTTCGGGCGTGACCGCACTTGCCCCCGGCGACCACGTGGTATTTGTGTTCGTACCGAGCTGCGGCGCCTGCATTCCCTGCAACGAAGGCCGTCCGGCGCTGTGTGAACCCGCCGCCGCGGCGAACGGTGCCGGCACCCTGCTGGGCGGCGCGCGCCGCATCAAGTTGAACGGCGAATACATCGGCCACCATGTCGGCGTGTCCTGTTTTGCCGAGTATGCGGTGGTTTCACAGTGCTCTCTGGTCAAGGTCAACGACCGACTCCCACTCGATCAAGCCGCGCTGTTCGGCTGCGCGGTCATCACCGGAGTCGGCGCGGTGGTCAATACCGCGGCGATGAAAATGGGCGCGAGCGCCGTCGTCGTCGGCCTCGGCGGCACCGGTCTGGCCGCGCTGCTGGGTGCGATCGCAGCCGGCGCGCGCAAGACCGTCGGAATCGATTTGCTGCAGAGCAAACTCGACCTCGCGCTGTCGCTCGGGGCCGATGCCGCGCTGCGTGCCGACGATCCGGACATCATCGACAAGGTCAAGGAACTGACCCACGGCGGCGGCGACTACGCATTCGAATGCGTGGGCTCGGAGAAGGCCATGGAGCTGGCCTACATGTTGACCCGGCGCGGCGGCACGACAGTCTCGAGCGGCTTGTCCGATCCCAATCGCCGATTCTCCATCCAGCACGTCAACCTGGTTGCCGAGGAACGCACCATCAAGGGCAGCTACCTCGGCAGTTGCGTACCGCGGCGGGATATCCCCGCGTACATCGAGCTGTTCGAAGCCGGCACGCTGCCGGTCGACAAATTGATGAGCGAGAAGATCACGCTCGACGAGGTCAATTACGGATTCGATCGCCTGGAGTCGGGAGAAACCGTGCGCCAATTGATCGCTTTCGACTGACGCGCTGGTCCGCCGAGGCAAAACCATGCCGACTCGACGCGCCAATCCGCCAGCAGCCAGTCGGACTCAGCCCGACAGGCTGCCACGGCGCTCGACATGAAACTCGCGAGCCTCAAGGCCGGCGGCCGCGACGGCACCTTGATCGTGGTCGACAGCAGGCTGACCCGCGCCGTCGCCGTCACGGCCATTGCACCGACGCTGCAAGCAGCGCTCGAGCACTGGGATGAAATCGCGCCCTTGCTCGACGCCACGGCCATCGCGCTCGAAGCCGATCGCATCGCCGATGCCTTCCCGCTGGTGCCGGACGAACTCGCCAGCCCTCTGCCGCGCAGCTTTCAATTCCTCGATGGTTCGGTCTACCTGCACCACATGCTGCGCGCGCGCCGTGCCCGCGGCGCAGCCATGCCGGCCGACTACGAAACCGTGCCGCTGATGTACCAGGGTCTCTCCGCAGCCTTCCGTGGCCCGACTGAACCCATGCCCCTGCCGTCAGAAGACCTCGAGATCGACTGCGAAGCCGAGATTGCCGTGATCCTCGATGATGTCCCCATGGGCGTCCCGGCCGAGGCTGCCGCGGCCCATATCAAACTCGTCATGCTGATGAACGATTTCACCTGCCGCGCACTGACCCGCAGCGAGGTTCCCAGGGGCTTCGGCTTCGTACAGTCCAAGCCGACGAGTTCCTTCTCCCCCGTCGCGGTGACTCCGGCGAGCCTCGGCCGCGCCTGGGACGGCCGCTGCCTGCACGGGCGTCTGGTGACGACCATCAATGGCCGCCTGCTCGGCAGCCCGGATGCCGGCCGGGACATGTTCTTCACCTACCCCCAATTGATCGCACACGCCGCCCGCACGCGCGATCTCCCCGCCGGCACCATCATCGCCGCAGGGGCGGTATCGAATCGGGATCCCGCGACCGGCCACGGCTGCATCGCCGAAGCCCGCGTCGAAGAAGCGGACCGCGGCGGCCAGGCGAGCACAGCCTGGCTGCGTTTCGGTGACATAGTCCGCATCGAGATGTGCAATAGCGATGGCCGCAGCATCTTCGGTGCCATCGAACAAGCGATCACACCATCGGCGACGGCGGCCTGAGGCCATGCGGCTGACCCCGTCGACGGCAGCGAACTTCGTCCTCGCGCATAGCGATCATGCCTTCGCCCGTAATCCTTATGCCGATTACGCGATGCTCTGTGAGCACGCGCCAGTCTGTCGGCAGCCCGACGGCTCCTACCTGCTGACACGCTATGACGACCTGCGCACCGTATTCGGCGATCCGCAACGCTACAGCTCGGACAAGCGCATCGATTTTCGCCCACGCTTCGGCGATTCACCGCTCTACGAGCATCACACCACCTCGGTCGTATTCAACGATCCGCCTTATCACACCCGCGTGCGCCGGCTGCTCGCGCCGTTTTTCGCCGCTCGTGTGCTGCGCCAGATGGAGGCCTCGATTATGCGCATGGTCGACCAGCTGCTCGATCGCGCGGCCGCGCGTGCGCGCATCGATATCGTGCAGGATTTCGCCCTGGTCGTGCCCTTGAACCTGATCGGCGAGCTGCTCGGCGTGCCCTACGGCGAACGCGCGCCGCTGCGGCCGTGGGCAAACGCCATTCTCGGCGCGCTCGAACCGGTGCGTTCAGCTGACGAGCTCGCCGCCGGCAACCGCGCAGTCGAGGATTTCAAGGCTTACCTGCGTACGCTGATCGAACGTAAACGCGCCGCTCCCCCCGGCCCGGAGTCCATGGACGTACTGTGGGCCCTGATCGAAGCCAGCATGGAAAGCGGCGAGGACGGCGAGCGTCTGAGCGAACTCGAGATCCTGCACAACGCCATTTTCATGTTGAATGCCGGCCATGACACGACCGGCAGCCTCATCGCCAATGGCGTCGACTTGCTCCTGCGTCATCCCGACCAACTGGCGCTGCTGCGCGACGATCCGAGCCTGGTAAAATCCGCCGTCGAGGAAATGCTGCGCTACGAGAGCCCGCTCCAGATCGGCAATCGCAAGACCACCACGCCCGTGACGCTCGGCGACATCGATATGCCGGCCGGAACCTTCCTGCACCTCGGCATCGCCGCGGCCAATCGCGATCCGCGGCAGTTCCCGGCCCCCCAACGTTTCGACATCACGCGCGAACCGAACAAGCATCTGGCCTTCGCCCATGGCATCCATACCTGTGCCGGCAATTCCGTCGCCCGCATCGAAGCCCGCATCGCCTTCACCAAGCTGCTCGAACGCTTTCCCGACTTGACTCGCGCCGGCGAGACGGTGCGTCCCCATCGGTCGCGCTTTCGTATCGTCGAATCGCTGCCGGTGGACCTCGCCTGACGCACCGCGAACGCCGACCTCACGCCGCCCGTTCGGCGCCCATCCCGGCTACTCCGCGGATTCGACCTCTCCGTTTTGCAGATCCGATGCCGCCGCGTTCGGAAACACGCAGTCGTTATCGACACAGAGCTGATCCATATCGGGATATTTGTTGCCACAACCGGTTTCGAAGGGAGCTATTTCCTCGTCCGTCATGGTGATGAGCGCATCCGCATATTGATTCAAGGCATTGTTCAATTCGTCATTCGACAAACCACGCTCGGTCAGATCGGTATAGAAGCGTACCGCCAGCATGCCGAATGCGAACGAGCGATTGGCCCACAGTTCATGTTCGTTTCCTTCGTGCTTGTCGGCCTTGATCGCGGTCAGCGCTGAGCAGGTCATGGCGCCGTCGAAGGCCTGTTTGAGCTGGGCCTGGCGCTCGTTGCCAGCAGGCGACGGTGCCTCCTCGGCGGCGGCGAAGAGCGGCAGGAGCGCGAAAAGCACGAGAAAGATACGTTGCATGGAGACTCCAATCGGTTGGAATTACGGCGAAAAGCTATTCTGGGCAAGCATTGTGGACGCAGCATGAGTTCGCGTAAATCGGCAGTCAGCGGTTGCATGCTGGTACGCGAGCCCGCAGGATCATGCCCCGCATCAGAGAGGACTTCGGAAATATGTCGGAATCGACACCCAACAACCCCTTCATCGGCACCTGGCAACTGGTCGAAAGCTATTCGGACAAGCCTTCCGGGCGAATGGCCTTCCCGCTCGGCGAAAATGTCATCGGACGCATCAATTACGATGCCGCCGGCAACATGGCCGCCCAGCTCATGGGCGAAGGGCGCAAGCCCTTTTCCTCGCGCGACCCCCGCGAAGTCACCGACGCCGAATACCGCGCTGCCTTTCAGAGTTATACCGCCTACTTCGGTACCTATACCGTCGATGCCGGCGCCGGCACCGTCACCCACCACGTGCTGGGCGCGACCGTGCCCAACTGGCCGGGCCAGGACCAGGTACGCTTCTACGAGTTCTCGGGCCATCGCCTGATGCTCAAGACGCCACCGATGCGCGGCAACGACGGCGAAAAGGCCATTCACACCCTGGTCTGGCAGAAAGTCGTCTGAACGGCTGCCGGGCAGGACACGAAACCCCAGCGGCCAACGCCCAGCGCCGCTTCGAGCGAAAAACTCGAGCCGGCCTGCAGACCTGGACATGAACAAGACCATTGGTGTGTTCGAGCTTGGGCGCGTACCCGACGCGCTCGCCGACTCGTATGCCGACTACGCCAGTATGATCATCGACTGGCTGCGGCCGGCTTTGCCCGAAGTCGACTACCAACCGATTGCGCTGGTGCGCGATACGCCGTTACCCCCGGTGACGGCGTGCGACGCTTATGTCTACTCGGGTTCACGCCATGGCGTCTATGACGACCTGCCATGGCTGGGCCTGCTCGAAGGATTCATTCGCCAGGCCGCGGCGTGCGCTCGACCCCAGTTCGGCATTTGCTTCGGCCATCAGATCATTGCCCAGGCGCTGGGCGGCCAAGCGGAGTCGTTCAGCGGCGGCTGGAGCTGCGGTGTGCAACTTTACGAGCTCGAGCTGGATAACGGTCCTGCACAATTGCCGGTTTACGTGATGCATCAGGACCAGATCACCGCCATGCCGCCCGCGGCGCGTAACATCGGCCACTCCGCGCAATGTGCGATCGGTGCGCTGGACTACGAAGCCCCTATCCGCAGCATCCAGTTTCATCCGGAATTCAGCGCCGCTTACGTGTCCGATCTGTTGCGGTTACGCGGCGGCACGGCCATTCCCACGGCGGTCGCCGCCGCCGCTGCCCGCTCGCTGGACAGCGCAGTGGACAATACCCTCATCGCGCGCTGGGCCGCCGAATTCTTCCGTGCGCACCTCGAGCTCACAGGCGTATGAATCCATCCCGATGCCATGACCTGCAGGAGTGTTCCATGCGCATCCATGATCCCCTGACTGAGAGGGTGTCTACGAAAAATCGCCTACTGCGGCGCCCCTCACGAGTGCCTGGCGGCGTTGCGGGGCCCCCATCGACCGGTCACAGAGCTTGGGCCATGCTCCCGCTCGATGTGCACCCCCGCGCCTTGCCAGCCACCCGCGAGAAACGCCTCGCGACGGCGATCGTTTTGTAAACACCCTCTGAGCCCAGGAGTAAATCGTCTGAGTGTCGAGCGCCGCGTCGCAGCGCGGCCTTTCCCGCTACCGTGCCGCCGCCTCCTTCAGCAGTTCACCGGCGATGATGATCTGACGCACCTGATTGGAACCGGCCGCGATCTCCATGACCTTGCCGCTGCGGTAGAGTCGATTGACCTCGGTCTCGCGCATGAAGCCCATCCCGCCATGGATCTGCACGGCCTGATCGAGCACGCGCATGGCACCGCGGCCGGCTGCGAGCAGCGCCGCTGCCGAACGCTTGTGTACTGCACCGCGGCCGCCTTCGCCGTCGCCGAGATCGACGATTTCTCGCCCGACCTGATAGCACAGCGCACGCAGCGCCTCGAGTTCGGTATACATGTCGGCCAGCATGGCCTGGATCATCTGGAATTCACCGATCGCGCGCCCGAACTGTTTACGCTGCGTGGCGTATTCACAGGCCAGATCGAACGCGCGCTGCGCCATGCCAAGGGAGAAAAAGGCGCCGATGACACGTTCGATGTCGAGCCCGCTCATCATGACGATATGTCCGGCGTTCTCGGCGCCGACCAGATTGCCGGCCGGTACGCGGCAATCGTCGAAGACGAGTTCGCCTGTCGGACTCCCGCGCCAACCCATCTTGTCGAGCTTCTGGGCGACTGCGAAGCCCGGAAAATCCTTCTCGACGATGAATGCGGAAATGCCTTTCTGGCGCTTCTCGGGCGCAGTCTTGGCGTAGACCAGCAGCACGTCGGCGACCGGACCATTGGTGATGAAGAGCTTGCGCCCGTTCAGCACATAATCATCACCGTCGCGGCGCGCGGTGGTTGCCATACTGCCGAGCGCATCGGACCCCGCACCGGGTTCGGTCATGCCGAGCGCGCCGATCAGCGAGCCATCACAAAAGCCCGGCAGGTATTGCTGCTTCTGCGCCTCGTTGGCGTTGCGCACGAGATTGTGCAGGCACAGGTTGTCGCTCGCCAGCATGCCGGCAGCCAGGGTGTGGTTCCAATATGACACTGCCTCACAGATGAAGCACTGCGCGAGCACGTCCATCCCGGCACCGCCGTATTGCGGCGGAACGGTGACGCCGAGCAGACCCTGCTCGGCGAGCTTGCGGAAGGCTTGTTCGGGAAACCAGTCCTCGTCGTCCATCTTCGCACACAGCGGATGGAGTTCTTCGCGGGCGTAACGGTAGGCGAGATCGTAGACCGCCTGGTAGTCGGCGGCGAAACCGAAAGCCGCAAGATCGGGGATACTCATCAAAGGCCTCCGGGGGTATCGGGAATGCTCAATCGACGTCGAAGTAGTTCATGCCGTCGGCATGCCGCACCGTGACCGGGCTGCCGATCGGTTCGGCTTCGAACAGCCGACTGCGCGCGGTGTCGGAATCAGGCTCGATCACAGCGAGAAAGCGTCGATCGTCGGCCTGCAGACGGCCGACGATATAGCCACCGGAAGGTTTGCCGCGGGCGTAGACCGCGGCATAGGATTCGATCCGTGCCGCGCCTTCGGCTACCTCGGCGACGACGACGCCTGAGGGCTGCTGCATCGCCGCGCGTTCGGCCGCGCTCGAGCGTAGCTGCCACGCCTCCTGCAGCTGCCCGGAATAGATCCCGACCGAATGCTTGGACAGGTAGCCGCCGTTCGCGGCAACCAGGGCATGCGCCTGCGGCTCGCCGCGCAGCCGCACGACGACCTCGGCGATACCGTGCAGACTGTAGTTGTTGCCGGGACCGCCGAAGAAGGGCAGCCCGCCCGTGACAGTCAATGCGCGGCCTGCTTCGGGATCGATGCCGAGATACTCGCAGGCCGCCGTGACGGCGATCGGAAAGCAGCTGTAGAGATCGATGTGGGTGAGGTCGGCGACGCCGAGGCCGCTGTCATCGAGCACGCGGCGCAGGGCCAGGCCCTGCGCCTCCGAAGTCGCCAGCCGCGGGCGCTCGACGACCAGGCGGTCGTCGACATCGGCGTAAGCTCGCAGATACACCCAGTTCGCTTCCGGTATGCCGAGGCTGCGCGCCACGCCCACCGAGGTCATGACCACCGCCGCGCCCTGGTTGACCGCATCCTGTGCAACCATCCACTTGTTGTAGGGCTCACAGAGCTGGAAATTGGCTGGAGAAGGAGTGGCGATGAAGTCGGCGCTGCGCTCCTCGGGAAACTGTGCGTAGGGATTGGCCGCAGCTACCGTCGCGAACGGCGCGAGCACGCGACCGATGCGCTCGCGATAGGCGTCGAGGGTGAGTCCGAGTTCATGTCGCCGCAGCTGCTCGAACAGGCAATAGACTTGAATCGGAAACGTGATGCCGTGGCGAAATTCGTAAGGGCTGGTCATGGGCGCCTCGGGCCACAAATCCTCGTACTCGCCCTCGACCGTCTCGTTCCAATCGAAACTGACGCCGCTGCGCTGCGCCTGGCGAATGGTGGCAAGCGCCTCGGCACCGCTCAGCAGGGCGGCACGCACTTCACCCGCATGGATCGCCTCGGCCATCTGGTTGACCAGGCGCTGCGGTGTCTCGCCACCGACCTCGGCATAGATTTTGCGGCGCGGGTCGATATCGAGACGCCTGGCCACCGAACCCGGCATGTTGTCAGAACAGCCGAATGGATTGGGCCACATCACCGTATCGCGAACCGAGTGCTCGAACAGACGGGCGACCGCGAGGACATCGATGACCGCAGCGAGGTCGCCGCTGGCGCCGGCATGTGCCAGGGCGCGCCGCGCCGCCTCGGCGTTCATATCGGCCGGCGACAGACTGCGTCCCGGCACCGGCGGATCCCGTTCGACATATTGTCCGGCGCCGACCAGGATGGGCGTGGAATCTTGCATGACCTCGAAGCTCCTGAACGTGTGCGCAGACCCGGTTCCGGCGGCGTTTCGCCGCGCCGGAGGGGACAGGCCCGGCGCTGCAAAATAGCATAGGATGGCAAGGTCATTGCTAGGGCCTGTTGATCTTTCATTGTTCGGTGCTGTTGCCCCTGTAAGGAGGC
>JBBDTC010000079.1:0-9380 GCA_040904625.1 Gammaproteobacteria bacterium | reverse complement strand
GGCGAGGGGGCCGAGATCATCCGCGTCTCGCCGCAAATGCCGAACCAGTCGACATGGCGATGCCCGTGCATCGCGACGACTTTTTGCCCCAGCGGGCGCAGCTGGCGCACGAACCAGCTGCCGTTGATCAGCGCGGTGCCGATCCTGGCAGCCAGCGTCGAGCCGGCCTTGGGGTATTCCATGAGGTGATGATGCAGACCGATGATCCAGCGGGCTTCGGGAAACTGCCTGGTCGCCGCGATCAGATCGCGTGTCTGTGCGGTTGAAACCAGGCCCAGCGCGCTGGTGAAGGAGAAGTGCGTCTCGGCATTCGAGTTGAGCAGGATGACGCCGAGTCCGCCCGGCTTCTGCGGCGGCAGGATCATCGGGAACAGGTCTTCCCACAGGTGTGCGAGTTTCAACGAGAGCCGGAAGTTGCCCGTGTCGGCGAACCTCCGGATGTCGTCTTCGTGCGGGGCGATCGCATCGGCGAGCTTCGCGGAGAATTGCCTGGTTGCGCGGTCCATCACCAGCACGCGGTCGCCCTGCACGGCGACGAGGGCCGACAGCATGCGCATCTCGCGCACGGCCTTGCCGGTTCCCGTCGGCAGTTCCAGCCGTGCCGGATTGGAGCGATCGACGACATTGAGATCATGGTTGCCCGGCAGCATCAAGGTCCGGCTTGCCAGTTCGGGATACTCGCCGAGTGCGTCCAAGAACGCCGCCCATTCGGTCAGGCGTCCGCCGTCGCTCACGTCGCCGCTCAGCACGACGAGATCGACAGGGTCCTGCGCGTGCGCCGCCGCGAGTCGCGCCAGCGACTCAACCACGCGGTCGTTCCCCTGGGGCCCGGCGCGCCCGCTTTCGAGGCGGAATTCATATTGCCCGCCCACCGTATGCAGGTCGGAGAGTTGCGCCACCCGCCAGACGGTGCCGGCGGAGGGTTCGGGGTCGAAATCGGGAAGATCGCGCGGCTGATCCATGGTGGCATCCGCGATGCTCCAGAACAGCGATGCCCCGGCGAGAAACGCGCCCACGATGACGACGCTGTTGGCAAGCGTCGGGACAATGAGGCGCTGCGGGAAACGCATGTCCGCCAGGTTGCCGATCCAGCGCGTCGACGGCCAGACGAGGTAGACCGCCCACAGGGCGAGCCCGCACAGCAGGATTCCCGCCACCGCCGTTGAAACTGCGCTCAGCCGCGCCCGGGCCTGGGGAGACACCTCCTCCGGCAGAACGCTTTCGCCGAGGTGGCGCAAGCCTTCGCGGAACATGGCGTAGCCGGGCTGCACCACGATCGACGACAATGACCAGAAGCTGCGCTCGGTCGCCCGGAACAGCGGCCGGCCCCCGAACCAGGCGGCGACGAGCGCCACGACCAGCGATATGACCGGGACGATTTCGGGCACAAGGTCGGCGATCCCGCGCGGCAGCACGTTGAGCCAACCCGTCGCGAGAAGCGGCGCCAGGCCCAGCAGCACCGCGGGCAGGAAGATCATGATCAGGACGGCGAGAGCGAGCTTTACGAGATTGATCTCGACCAGCAGCCCGCCCGCCATGGCCAGAAGCGAATTGCGCGGGCTGGCAACGTCGTCGTGAATATCGCCCGCCCGGGGGTCGATCAGCAGCTTCTCGCCGTTCCAGTTCTGCAATCCGTCTCGTCCGCTTCTTGCCTTCTCGCGAATTTCGCCAACCCGTATCCCGCCTCCCTAGAGAACATGCGATCGGCAGATAGGCAACCGGGCTCGCCCGTGCCGCTTTCACTAACCGCGTCGGCGGCAATTGCATCGAACTGCGACGACCCCCTTAGAGCGTTGTTTCACCCTCCGATTTATGTTGCCGGACATATTCACAGCAGCGGGATGGCGGACATGGACAGCGAAGCGCGGACTCTGGAAACGGACACGCCAGCCCCTCTCGGGAAGACCGCTAGGCGCCCGGCGGCACGCCGGGTCGCCCATCGGCCCCAGCTGCTGCTGGCGGATGATTCCGAGGCGGTCAGGGTCCTGACGGCATCGCTGCTCAAGCGCCTGGGCTGCGACGTGGACGCCGTCGAGGACGGCGAGGCGGCGCTCGGCATGGCCCGCCAAACGCGCTATCACCTGATCCTGCTGGACCTCGACATGCCGTTGATGGACGGCATCACGGCGGCGCGCGAAATCCGGCGGCTGTCGACCAACAGTGGCACGCCGATCATGGCGGTTTCGGCCTTCCTGGAGGGCATCGGCGACCCCCGCGAGCGCAGTCGGCTGTTCGATGGCGAGCTTGCCAAACCTGTCAGCTCGGACCAGTTGCGCCAGCTGCTCGTCGAAGCCTGGCCACAGCCGTCCGGCACCGGACAGGACGCCCCGGATGAGGATCACCACTTCCCGCTCGCCGACCGGGGCATTCTCAACACCGCCGTGTTGCGGGCCGGCGGCCGGACCGCGGTTGATGCCATCGACACGGCGATCGAGGAAATGCGCTCCTGCGCCGCCGGCCTCGATCTGGCGATCGCGCGCGACGACATCGTGCCGCTGAAGCGCACGGCATCGAAACTCAACCGCATCGCGCTGAGCTGCGGCGCCGCCCGTCTCGCCCGACGGGCCGCGGCCCTTTCGCTGCTTCCCAAAGAGACACCGACTGGTGAACTGCGGAGCAGCACAACAAGGGTGCTCGGATGCATCGCCGCAACGATCGCCGAACTGAAGGAGATCGTGCACGAGGCATGACCGTCCTGCCGCACGTGCGATCAGTCGCCCTGCTCCGGCGTTAACCGCAGGACCGATCCCTCCTCGTCATCCACCAGCACGAGCAAGGCACCGTCGGGCGCCTCCACGATGTCGCGAATGCGGCCCTGATCGGTGAGCAGGCGTTCCTCGCCGGTCACCGTGTCGGCATCAAGTTCGAGGCGGACGACTTCGCCGGGCACGAGCGACGAGATCAGCAGGTCACCCTGCCACTCGGCGAACATCTCACCCTCGTAGAAGATCGAGCCGGCCGGCGCGATCACCGGGTCCCAGTAGTAGCGTGGCTCGACGAAGTCCGGGGCATGGCGCGCGGTCCCCTCGCCGACCGGCGTCGCGTCGTAGTTTTCGCCATAGCTGACGACCGGCCAGCCGTAGTTCGCGCCGGGCTCAATCAGGTTCAGTTCGTCGCCGCCTTGGGGCCCGTGCTCGATGACCCAGAGCTGACCGGTGCCTGGCTGGATCGCCGCTCCCTGGATGTTGCGATGGCCGTATGACGAGATCGAATCGATGGCGCCTTCCTGGCCGACGAAGGGATTGTCGTCGGGCACCGATCCGTCGAGGTTCAATCGGATCACCTTGCCGTAGGTGGCGTCGAGTTCCTGGGCCAGAACGCGCTCGTCTTCTGTGAAATGCTCGCCTGTGGTGATGAAGACGTGCCCCTGGCCGTCGAACACGATGCGCGAGCCGTAATGCATGGGCGAGGGCGAGGGCGGCTCCTGCACGAAGATGTCTTCCACCTCGGTCACTTCGGAGCGATCCTCGGCAAGCCGGCCGCGCGCCACCGCCGTGGCCGAACGGCCCTCACCAAGCGGCTTGGCATAGGACCAGTAGATCATCCGGTCGTCGGCGAAGTTCGGCCCGACGCGAACGTCAAGCAACCCGCCCTGCTCCTCGGCGAGCACTTCCGGGATACCCGCCAGCGGTTCCGAAAGGTCTCCCTCGGAAGTGATCACACGCATCCGTCCGGGCCGCTCGGTGACGAGATATCCGCCGTCCGGCAGGACATCGATGCCCCAGGGGTGCACGAGCGTTTCGGCAAATGTCTCGACCGCCAGTTCAACGCCTGAATCGATTGCCGGAGCCCGGGTCTGCTCCGGGAAAGCCGGCTCGAACCCCGGAACGTTCTGCTCGCCCCGATCGACCGGCTGATCCGATTGGGCGAACGCGGGTGCACCGAAGAGGATCGTGGCGCTCAGGAGCAGCGCGCCGGTGTTACGTGGTTTCATGATGTCTCTCCAATCTGGGACAGGTCGGCTGACGCCCCTTAACGGGCGGCGAAGAACGTCGGTTCCGGGCCTCATCCAGCTCTCAGGGGCAGCCGACTTCCCGGTCGATTTCGGCGGCGAATTTTTCCCGGCTGACCGTAACCACCGACTGCGCGCCTCCGACCGTCTCGTAGGTCACCTCGTCCATGTCCAGATCGACCACTCGGCGGACTTCCGACAGACCCGTCACGTAGCACTTGCCCAGTTCGATATCGGAGTCGGATATGGTCATGTGTCTCTCATCGATCGCCTGAGCCATAGAGGCGCCTTGCGTCGCTCCTGAAGGCCCGGCGGGCCTCGGCGCGGGTATAGAACATGTGCCCGCCCGGGTAGGTCTCCAGGCGCACCCGCTCGCCCTCGTCGAAGTCCCCGAGCTGGCGCAGGATCAGTTCGCTCTCGAAATAGGGCGTGACCAGATCGGTATACCCGTGCACCACCAGCACCTCGAGCGTGCGGTCGAGCGCCAGGACACGCCTCAACGCACTGACGGCTTCCGGTTGCGAGCGGCCTTCGTCCCATTCCCAAGCCTGGCTGACACTCTGGTTGAGCAGGACGTAGCGGCGCTCCGGCAGCCATTCGAGCGTGTCCTGGTAATGGGCGAGCATGGCGCTGGTGAGCGGCGCCGTCAGCGCATCGAGGACGGGGTCGCGGGCGCGCGAAAACGGACGCTCCGGCGTCGGATCCCCAGCCGTCACGCCGGTGTCATAGGGGCTGGCGATGCGGCCTTCGTCGCGCAGCAACGCGCGTACAAAGGTCTGCCTGTCGATGCGCCCCGAATGGCGCTCCACCAGTTGCTCGTCCAGACCGGTGATCTCCGCAACCCGCTCGACGATCCGGTCGACGGCCGCCTCATCCTCCAGCCCTTGCAGGAAATCGACGACGTAGTCGCTGGCGGCGTAGGCTTCCACGGCCTGCAGATCCTGCTGCGAAATCGTTCCGTTCATCTCCATGCGGGCGGCGGCGTATGACGGCAGCAGCGAAACATAGGGCAGCGGCGCATACTCGGGCTGCTCGCGCCAGCCGAAGTCGAGCACCGGCGACACCAGCGTCATGCCGTTCAGGCCGATCCCGTAGTCCGACTGCAGTTCGTCCGCGAGCAGGGGCCCGCGAAACCCGCCATAGCTTTCGCCGGCGAAATACTTCGGCGATGCGACACGCTCGTTCTCCACCAGCCAGCGATAGACCACATCCGACAGGGCCCCGATATCGCCGTCGATCGACAGATACTGGTTGCGCAGTTGCCGGTTCGGCTCCACCAACCGGCTGAAGCCGGTCCCGACGGGGTCGATGAACACGAGATCGGTGAATTCCAGCCAGGTCTGCGGATTCGCCTCGAGGTCGACCGGTTGGGAGGGCACGATGTTGTCGGCCCCGACGTCGAGCCGCCACGGTCCGAGCACCATGAGGTGCAGATAGGCCGAGGCAGCGCCCGGGCCGCCGTTGACCACGAAGGTGACAGGGCGGGACACGGCATCGGCGCTCCGGCGCGTATAGGCGATGAAGCCGATTTCGGCTTCCGGCTCATCCTCGTCCCCCGTCAGGGTGATGGCGCCTGCCGTCGTGGTAAAGCGCAGCGTTTGCCCATCGATTGCGATCTCGTGATCGATGACGCTCGAGTCCGGCAATCGCCGGTCCCGCACGGGCGCCAGCTGCGGGCTCTCTTCGCCCTCCTCCGCCTCGCCGTTCTCCTCGGCTTCGGCCTCCTCTGCCTGTGCCTCCGCTTCGGCGGCTTCCGGCTCCCCCTGGGCAAACGCAGGGGCGGACAGCGACAGCGCCAGCAGCAGTGCCAGCAGCGAGAATCCTCGCCTGCAGATCGGCCAAACGGTTCCGCTGCTGCTCATCCCCGTCATGTCGAAGGTTCCTTGCGTGGGCTGCGCCCGGGCCGCACGGGCCCGGGCAATTTCCGCTCAGTCGGCCGCCGCCTGCTCCTGGTCGTCATCAGCCGCCGCCTCGCGATCATCATCGAGGCGGTCCTCGTCGAACGTCTCGAGGTCTGCGACGTCGCTGTCATCATATCGCAGGTCATACCACGGATCGCCGGGCTCGAAGCCGTAGCCATAGCCGTAGAACGGATAGGCATAGGACCCGGGGCCATAGCGCGACGCAGCGCTGACGACGATGGCATCGACCATGCCCTGGTCATCAATAATCAGATCTTCGACATAGCCGTAACCCGCGCGGTCGGCGAGCAGCGCATAGTCGCCCAGCACCTCGGTAGCCTTCCACAGCCGTGGCCCCGTCGCCAGCTCGTCATCGACGACGCGGGTGTTGTTTGCCGCGTCCTCGGTGAACAGGGAATACTCACCGTAGATCGGGTAATCCTCGACGGTCTCCTCGGTCACCGGGATCTGGACGTATTCAAGCCCGGCGCCGACCTCGACCTCATCCCACGGAACGGCGACGTGGGTGTCGGTGATGTCCCAGAATCCGCCGACTTCGGCGATCACGGCGGTAATCCGGTTTTTCTCGTCGAAAACGACGTTTTCGATGTCGCCGATCTCGTCACCACCCGGGCCGCGCACTTCCGCCTCGTCCACGAACTCCTCGAGGCTCCAGCCATCGGCATAGAGTTCGTCGTAATTCCAGGTGTCCAGCGCAATGATTTCGGGCTCCTGGCCCACCTGCTGCTGAGTCTGCTGATCCTGAGCTTCGGTCTGGTCCTGCTGAGCCCAGCCGGCGGCTGCGGCGCAGGTGCTGAACCCGAGTGCCATGAGGGTACGCGCGATCGTCGATTTCTGCATGGTTGGACTCCATACAAACGCTTGTTTGCGGGCGACCTGACGACGGTCATGTCGCCTCCGGTGCTGGGGAACGACCGGGCGCAGTGATCGTTCCGCTCAGCCGGTGCCGCCGCCGTCGTCCTGCTCGGGCTCTATCTGCCCCCGTCGCTGCAGCAGCAGCGTCACAAGCCAGCAGGTCAGCGCCCAGGCGGCACCGATCGACCATCCCGCCAGAACGTCGCTCGGCCAGTGGACGCCGAGATAAACCCTGCTCGCGCCGACCAGAACGGTCAGCAGGACGGCGCAGGCCAGAACGTATGTCTTGATGCGCCACTGGGGCCGAACACGCGCCAGCATCACCGCCAATGTCAGATAGACGACCGCCGACATCATCGAGTGTCCGCTGGGGAAACTGGCGGTCTGGACGTAGGAGCCGTGCGGGACCAGGTCGGGCCTGGGGCGGTCGAAGCCGAGCTTGACGGCCGTACTGAGAAGGATGCCGCCGCCGACAGCGATCAGCACCGCCAGGGCGGCCTTTTGCTTCCTGCGCAGAATGAGATAGCCCGATGCTCCCAGCGTGAACAGCGTGAGGATTCCCGTACCGCCGAGCCCGGTGAAATCGCGCATCATCTCCTCGAGCCAGGCGGGGCCCAGCGGCTCGGTCGTGTCGGCGGGATTGCGCAGCGCCAGGAGAATGGCCTCGTCGATCGCCGCCGTGCTGCCCTCGACGACCTCGTCGGCGAGCTCGATGAACGCCCATACGGCGGCGGCGACGATCATCAGGACAAAGACGATTGGCCATTCCCGGCGTCCGAGCCGCTTCAGTTCTTCGCTCGTGGTCATCAGGCATCCAACTCGACTGTAGCGGCTCGCCCGGATAGAAACGGCTTCCGAGGCGTTTAACACGGTTTGAGGTAGCAATGCACCGTCACGAAACCGCGGACTTCCTGCAGCGCGTCCTGATCGTCACGGGCGTGGTGGTTCTCGTGCTCCTGCTCTGGCAGGTCAGGCAGGTTCTGCTGCTGACCTTTATAGCGATACTCATTGCCGTGCCGCTTGGTTCCGGCGCACGCCTCGTCGAGCGGGGAACGGGGCTGTCACGCAGCTGGGCGCTGCTGATCGTCGCCTTGGTAGTGGCGGCCGTGATCGTCGGATTGTCGTTCCTCGTCGGCACGCAGGTGCAAGGGCAGTTTTCCCAACTGCTGAGCCGGGTGTCGGAGGCCTTTCAGAGTCTCCGGGACCAATTCGACATTGCGATGCCGTCGCGGGGCGGAGAGCAGTCGAACGGCATCGTCATGCAACTGGCGAACCAGGCCCTGTCGCTTGGCGTCATCATCATCGATGCCTTGGCGGCTCTGGCGCTGATCGTCGTCGGCGGGTTTTTCCTGGCGGCCGACCCAGAGGTCTATCGTAACGGGCTGGTGAAGCTTTTCCCGCCCAGTCTCCACGGCGAGGCAAGGGGGGCCATCGCAAGTGCGGGCGACGGCCTCAAGCTGTGGCTGATGACCCAGGCGATCTCAATGGCCATCGTCGGAGCGCTGGTCGGGATCGGCACCTGGCTCATCGGCCTGCCGGCGCCAGTGGCGCTCGGGCTGTTCGCCGGCATCAGCGAGTTCATCCCCTATATCGGGCCGGTCATCGGCGCACTCCCGGCCGTGCTGCTCGCGTTCAACGAAGGCGGCAGCACCATCTGGTGGACGCTGGGGCTGTTCGTCGCCGTTCAGCAGATCGAATCGAACCTGATCATGCCGCTCGTGGGGGAACGCATGATGCGCATTCCGCCGGCGCTCCTGCTGTTCGCGGTCGTCGCGGTGGGCCTGGTGTTCGGTTTCATCGGCGTGCTGATCGCCGCCCCGCTCACGGTCGTCATCTATATCCTGGTGAAGAAACTCTATGTCAGGCAAGCCCTCGGCGAGGACACCAACGTGCCCGGCGAGGGCGGATCCTGAGCCTATTGCGGCTCGCCTTCCAACTGTTCGCGATCAAAGGGGGCTTGTTCGATAACCTCCGCCTCATCGTAGGGAAGCTCGTAGGTCGGCGCCGCCGGATCTCCGTTCCAGGGGAACGCCCGGGGGCCGCCGCCGAAGACCACGTCACTGTTGATGATGACTGCAGTCAGGACGCCGTCGTTGTTGAAGATCAGATCGTCGACATATCCGTAGCCCTTGCCCTCGACCCTTGCATAGTCGTCCAGAACGTCCGTCGCTTTCCACACGTCCTGCCGCGCACCTGACTGGTCCGACTCGAACAGCGAATATTCGCCGATGTTGTCCTCCTCGACAGGCACCGTGACGGCGTGAACGCTGAACTGAATATCGTCCCACGGCACGGCAA
This sequence comes from Gammaproteobacteria bacterium, assembly GCA_040904625.1. Lineage (GTDB taxonomy): Bacteria > Pseudomonadota > Gammaproteobacteria > JACKNG01. The sequence goes on along the minus strand of JBBDTC010000079.1, from coordinate 353 downwards.
CATGGGTGTCTCCGATGTCGATAAAGCCGCCCACCTCTACAACTGCCGCGACGATCCGGTTGTCCTCGCCGATCAGGACATTTTCTATTGTGCCGATCTCCTCGCCGTCCACGCCATAGACCTGCGCCTCATCCATGAACTCCTCGACGCTCCAGCCGGTGTCCCATTCCCCCAGATAGTCCCACTCCTCCAGCGGGATCACCTGCGGTTCCTGCGCGGCTTCTTGAGCCGTGGCGGGCAGAAGGAAGCTGGCGCTCATGAGCACCGACAGGATGGATGATCGCTGGAGAATGGAAATGTCCACGGTTTTACCTCCTCATCGCCGGCAAGGCGCGCCCGGGCCCGCCAAACCG
>JBBDTC010000078.1:0-1561 GCA_040904625.1 Gammaproteobacteria bacterium | reverse complement strand
CCCGCGCAGCGTCTCTGCTGAGGTTGGTGAACGGCAGGACGGCGATCGACGGCCTCTCGGGCAGTGGAAAGGCCATGCGCTCCACGGAGGCTGTTTCGGGTCGCGTTCCCCAGGGTTGCTCCAAGCCGACCAGGCCGGCGCCGAGGACGAGCAGCATGACCGCTGCTGCCGCAATCGCGAACCGCACAGGGGACCGGCTGATTGAACCTGCCTTGCGCGTGAGGCCGGCACGCCATGCCTCGAATGGCCAATCGAGCTTCGACTCGCCGTCTCCGGGCTGAACCCGATTGGGTTCAGGCGGCGAAGAACTCTCCTCCGCGCTGCCTTCATCGACGGAGACGGGCGCCACGAAGTGGAACCCTCGCCGCGGCACCGTCCGGATCACGGCCTGCGCTCCGCCGGTGTCGCCGACGGCGTGGCGTGCCGCCCAGATGCGGGCACTGATTGTGGCTTCGGAGACGATCCGACCCTGCCACACCGCATCGACCAAATCGTGACGCGACACCACCCTGTCGCGATTTTCGACAAGATGACGCAGGACGTCGAAGACCTGGGGCTCGAGATGCACAGGCGTGTCGGCGACCGTCAACTGGCGGAGGCGGCAGTCGAGAGCACAGTTGGCGAACCGGTAAATCATAGCCTCTCACGAAGCCGCGAAAGCCAGTTTACACCAGACTCAATGGAAAATCAGCGTTCTCTAAACGCCGTCTTCAAGCGCGGCCGGTCGAGTTGCGCCATTGTCGGGGCCGACCGGGTCGGAGCGGTAACCTTTCCTTCCCGGCAGAAAAGCCAAGAAAGGAGACCACCATGAAGACGATCCGATTTGCCCGAGACGCGGCACTGACCGGCATTGCCGGAGCAGCCCTCGTCATGGTCACGAGCGGAGCAGCCGTCGCCGGCCATGGCATGACAATGAAAGATCACCCGTTGCGCGGCGACTTCCCCACCGCAACCGACAGGACCGAGCCGGCCTCTACCGTCAGTTCGACGGCCGCTGAAGCACGAACCGCCGTCCGTCAAAGGAGCGAGCCCGGTGGGTGGCTGCGTGGAGACTTCCCGCTGGCCGCTGAAAGCCAGCCCGAGCCCCAGCCCGCGTTGCCGGAGCCGGCGGCGGTGATCACCCGCGGTGCGGGCGAAACGTGGACGTGTTCGGTGCAACAGGCCAGCGCACTGGCCACTGACATCGGCTCGACCCAGGCAATCATGCGGGTGATCCATCTCGACCAATAGAACTCGCGACCCTCAGCCTCAAATTCCGCCCCGCGGTTGCAGCCGGGGCGGATTTTTTTGCTGGCAGAAGGCGGGTGGGCAGACGTGGCGACGTGAGAGGATGGGCGCTATAGGATTGGGAGCCTAACCGAGGGAGCCAGACCATGGATATCGAGACGGTCGCCACGACGCCCTATTCCGACCAGAAGACCGGCACGTCGGGCCTGCGCAAGAAAGTGGCGACGTTTCGCCAGCGCCACTACCTCGAGAATTTCGTCCAGGCGATCTTCGACTGCCTCGAGGACCGGCAGGGCGCCACGCTGGTGCTCGGCGGCGACGGGCGCTTCTACAA
>JBBDTC010000077.1:0-9457 GCA_040904625.1 Gammaproteobacteria bacterium | reverse complement strand
CTCTTCAGAGCATTGTCGCTCTATCTGAGGTGTCTACCAATTCCCGGCAAGTCCATTTGCGATCGGGATCGGGATCGGAGAGATAAGTAAACTGTCCCCCTATCTCCCCCTATCTCTGCAGGCATGGTGCGCCGTTCAGGCCGTTTTCGTCTCGTCGATCTCGAGTTCCGTTGCCATGGTGTCGCGCATCAAGAATTTCTGGATCTTGCCGGTCACGGTCATGGGGAATTCGTCGACGAAGCGGATGTAGGCTGGCACCTTGTAATGCGCAATCTGGCCGCGGCAGAATTCGAGGAGTTCGTCGGCGGTGGCCTGTTCGCCTTCGCGCAGGCGCACCCAGGCGGCGACGGCTTCGCCCAGACGCGCGTCCGGCACGCCGAACACGGCGACGTCCTGGATCTTGGGGTGGCGGTAGAGGTATTCCTCGATCTCGCGCGGATAGACGTTCTCGCCGCCGCGGATGATCATGTCCTTGACCCGGCCGACGATGTTGCAATAGCCCTCGGTGTCGATCACGGCGAGGTCGCCGGTGTGCATCCAGCCGGCAGCGTCGATGGCGTCGGCGGTCTTCTCGGCGTCGTTCCAATAGCCGCGCATGACACTGTAGCCGCGCGTACAGAGTTCACCACGCTCGCCACGCGGGACGACACGGCCCTCGGCGTCGACGATCTTGACCTGTACATGCGGATGAATGCGCCCGACCGTCGATACGCGCTTGTCGAGCGGGTCGTCGGTACTCGATTGAAAGCTGACCGGGCTGGTCTCGGTCATGCCGTAGGCGATGGTGACCTCGTCCATGTGCATGTCCTTCTGTACCCGCTTCATCACTTCGACCGGGCAGGGAGCACCGGCCATGATGCCGGTGCGCAGGGTCGACAGATCGGCCTTGGCGAAATCCGGGTGGTCGAGTTCGGCAATGAACATCGTCGGCACGCCGTGCAGCGCCGTACAGCGTTCGGCGGCAACCGCGGTGAGCGCGTCGGCGGGGTCGAAGCCTTCGCCGGGGAAAACCATGGTTGCGCCGTGGGTAGTGCAGGTAAGCACGCTCATCACCATGCCGAAGCAATGGTAGAGCGGGACCGGGATGCACAGGCGGTCGTGCGCCGAGAATTTCATCGCACAGCCGACGAAATAGCCGTTGTTGACGACGTTGAAATGGGTCAGCGTAGCGCCTTTGGGCATGCCGGTGGTGCCACTGGTGAACTGGATGTTGATGCAATCGTCCGGATCGAGTGTGGGTGCGATCGCGGCCAGGCGCGAGCGGCTGCCAGCGGTGCCGGCCGCGGCGACGTCGGCAAAGCAGAACATCCCCGGCAGCTTGTCGGCACTGGTGCAGATGACCGTGCGCAGATGCGGCAGGCGCGCGCTCTCCAGCTGCCCCGGTGCGGCCCGCTCGAGCTCCGGTGCAAGGGCATTGAGCATGCCGACGTAGTCGCTGCTCTTGAAGCGATCGGCGATGACGATGGCCTTGCACTCGACCTGGTTGAGGGCGTACTCGAGTTCGGCCAGGCGGTAAGCCGGATTGATGTTGACCAGAATGAGGCCGGCCTTGGCGGTGGCGAACTGGGTCAACACCCATTCGTAGCGGTTGGGCGACCAGATACCGATGCGATCGCCCGGCTCGAGGCCGAGCGTGAGCAGGCCGGCGGCGAGTTCCTCGGCCGCGTCACGCAAGGCCGTCCAACTCAGGTGTACGTCCTGGTGGCGCACGATGATCGCCTCGCGATCCGGATGGCGGTCAGCTGCGCGATCGAGCGCCTGGCCGACGGTCAGAAACAACAGCGGTGTATCGCTGATGCCGCATACATAGCTCGGATTGGGCTCCATGATCGATCTCCTCGTGTCAGTCGCCAGCGAGCTTGCGCGTGACGCTGTCGACCTTGTCCTGCATGGTCTGCTCGCGATCGGTACGGGTGCCGACCTTGAGTGACGTGAATACCCGCGGTGCGCCCAGCGCATGGACACGCTCATGGCATTGCTTGACGACCGCGAACACGGCGTCCCACTCGCCTTCGATGACGGTGCCGTAGGGATGCAGCTGATGGCTGAGGCCGGCGGCATCGATCAGTCGCTCGCATTCGGCGACATAGGCTGAGACCGAGACCCCGACGCCCATCGGCACCACGCATAAATCGACCATCACCCGCATGTCAGAACTCCAGGTTGCGCGGCGTGCGCGGAAAGGGGATGACATCGCGGATATTGCTCACACCGGTGGCGAACATCAGGAAACGCTCGAAGCCGAGGCCGAAACCGGCATGCGGCACCGAGCCGAAGCGGCGCGTGTCGAGATACCACCAGTAGTCGGCCTCGTCGAGGCCGAGTTCGCGGATGCGCGCGCCGAGGACGTCGCGGCGCTCTTCGCGCGCACTGCCGCCGACCAGCTCGCCCGAATGCGGTACCAGCAGATCCATTGCCGCCACCGTGCGGCCGTCGTCGTTCTGGCGCATGTAGAACGCCTTGATGTCGCGCGGCCAGTCGTAGACGAAAACCGGGCCGTGGAAATGTTCTTCGGTCAGATAGCGTTCGTGCTCGGTCTGCAGATCGGCGCCCCATTCGGGCGGGTACTCGAAGGATTTGCCCGCGCGCTGCAGGAGCGCGATGGCCTCGGTATAAGTCAGGCGGACGAACTCGCTCGCCGCGATCGCGGCGAGCCTCTCATCCAATCCTGGATCGACGAACCGGCTGAACAGGGCCAGATCCGCCGCGCAGTCGGTGCGTAGGAACTCGACCAGGTGGCGCACCAGGTCTTCGGCCAGCTGCATGTCGTCGTGGATGTCGGCGAAGGCGATCTCGGGTTCGATCATCCAGAACTCTGCCATGTGGCGTGAGGTGTTCGAATTCTCGGCGCGAAAGGTCGGGCCGAAGGTGTAGACCCGGCTCAGCGCGAGGCAATAGGTCTCGACCGAGAGCTGGCCCGAGACGGTCAGATGCGCCTCCTTGCCGAAGAAGTCGTCGTCCTGCGTGTGCCTGGCGCCGGCATAGGGATCGAGCGTCGTGATGCGGAACATCTCGCCGGCGCCCTCGCAGTCCGAGCCGGTAATGATGGGCGTGTGGATATAGTGGAAGCCGCGGCCCTGGAAAAAAGCGTGCATGGCGAACGACAGGCGCGAACGGATGCGGGCCAGCGCGCCGTACTTGTTGGTGCGTGCACGCAGGTGAGCGATGCTGCGCAGGAATTCGTCGCTGTGGCGCTTTTTCTGCAAGGGGTAATCGGCATCGCAGTGGCCGATGACGGTGAGTGTGTTGGCTTTGATTTCCCAGCGTTGGCCCTGGCCAGGGGATTCGATCAGCTCGCCGCGCACGGCCACCGCGCTGCCGGTGCCGACGCTGGCGAGCTCGGCATAACCGGCCGCGGTGGCGTCGATCACGACCTGCAGATTGGCCAGGCAGCTGCCGTCGTTGATCTCGATAAAGGCGAAACCCTTGGACTCGCGCTTGGTCCGCACCCAGCCGGTGGCGAGCACTGTGGGGCAGGGCGCCGCGGCGGCGAGCAGGGTGGCGCAATCGCTGCGCCCGGAGTAGGAGAGGGGGGCATTCATTCGTCGGGATCGTAGCTCAGGTTGGGGGCCAGCCAGCGCTCGGCTTCGGCCAGGCTGAGGCCTTTGCGTCGGGCATAGTCGGCGACCTGGTCGCGGCCGATCTTGCCGACCCCGAAATAGCGCGAATCGGGGTGGGCGAAATACCAGCCGGAGACCGAAGCGGCCGGCAGCATGGCGAAGCTGTCGGTCAGCGTGATGCCGGCATTGCGTTCGACATCGAGAAGCTGCCACAGCAGGCGCTTCTCGGTGTGATCCGGGCACGCCGGATAGCCGGGTGCCGGGCGGATGCCCTGGTAGCGCTCGGCGATGAGTTCCTCGTTGGCGAGGCGTTCGTCGCGGGCATAGCCCCAGTATTCCTTGCGCACCAGTTCGTGCAGGCGTTCGGCGAAGGCTTCGGCGAGGCGATCGGCCAGGGCCTTGGCCATGATCGAAGAATAATCGTCGTGTTCGGCTTCGAAGGCCGCGGTCAGACGGTCGAGGCCGATGCCGGTCGTCACCGCGAAAGCGCCCATGTAATCGGCTACCGCGGAGGCCTCCGGCGCCACATAATCGGCCAGCGCGAAATGCGGTTGACCGTCAGCCTTGCGGCCCTGCTGGCGCAGGCTGTGGACGACGCCCGCGGGTTCGGCGCGCGCGGCATCGGTGTAGATGGCGATATCTTCGGCACCGATCGTATTGGCCGGAAAGATGCCGAAAACGGCGCGTGCGCGCAGCTGCTTCCTGTCGACGATTTCCGCGAGCATGGCCTGGGCGTCGGCATAGAGCTGGCGGGCATGTTCGCCGACCACGGCGTCATCGAGAATGCGCGGATAACGTCCGGCCAGCTCCCAGGTCATGAAGAACGGCGTCCAGTCGATATAGGGCACGAGTTCGGCGAGCGGAAAGTCGTCGAGCACGTGCAGCCCGGGACGGGCCGGCGTGCAGGCGGCGTAGTGCGCCCAATCGGTGGCGAAACGGTTGGCCCGCGCATCGTCGAGCGGAACCAGGGTGGTGGTCTGCTGGCGATCGGCATGGCGCTGGCGCACCGTCGCATACTCGTCGGCGATCTTGGCCATGTAGCCGGGACGCATGTCGTCGCTCATCAGGCTGGTCATGACGCCGACGGCGCGCGAGGCGTCTTTCACGTGGATGGTGGCTCCGCTGTAGGCCGGGGCGATCTTGACCGCGGTGTGGGTGCGCGAAGTGGTGGCGCCGCCGATCAGCAAGGGCAGCCGCAGGCCGCGCTTTTCCATGTCGCGGGCGACCAGCACCATCTCTTCGAGCGAGGGCGTGATGAGTCCGCTCAGGCCGACGATATCCGCGCGTTCGCGCTCGACGGTGTCGAGGATGTCCTTGCCCGGCACCATGACACCGAGATCGATGACGTCGAAATTATTGCATTGCAGGACCACACCGACGATGTTCTTGCCGATGTCGTGGACATCGCCCTTGACCGTGGCGAGCACGATCCGGGCCTGCGCCCGGGTGTCGCCTGAAGCGGCCTTCTGTTCTTCGATGTAGGGGATCAAGTGGGCCACGGCTTTCTTCATCACCCGCGCGCTCTTGACCACCTGCGGCAGAAACATCTTGCCAGCGCCGAAGAGATCGCCGACCACGCTCATGCCGTCCATCAGCGGCCCCTCGATGACGCCGAGCGGATTCGGGTATTGCTGGCGGGCCTCCTCGGTATCCTCGACCACGAAATCGGCGATGCCGCGGACCAACGCATGGCTGAGGCGGGCTTCGACCGGCTGGTCGCGCCAGGCCAGGTCGCGCTCGACCTCGCGCGCCACGCCGTGCACCCCGCGCGCGAATTCGATCAGGCGGTCGGTCGCGCCGGTATCGCGATTGAACAACACGTCTTCGATATGGCGCAGCAGTTCGGGCTCGATCTGCTCGTAGATGCCGAGTTGTCCGGCATTGACGATGGCCATGTCGAGACCTTGCTGGATGCCGTGGTAGAGAAAGGCCGAATGCATGGCTTCGCGCACGGGATTATTGCCGCGGAACGAGAACGACACGTTGCTCAGACCGCCACTGACCAGGGCATACGGGAGCCGGGCCTTGATCGCAGCGGTGGCATCGAAGAAGGCCTTGGCGTAGTTGTCGTGCTCGGACATGCCGGTGGCGACGGTGAGCACGTTGGGATCGAAGATGATGTCCTCAGGCGGAAAGCCTACCGTGTCGACCAGCAGGCGGTAGGAACGTTCGCAGATGGCGAACTTGCGTTCGGCCGTATCGGCCTGGCCCTGTTCGTCGAAAGCCATCACGACCACGGCGGCGCCGTAACGCCGCACCAGGCGGGCCTGTTCGATGAACTTCTCCTCACCTTCCTTGAGGCTGATCGAATTGACCACACCTTTGCCCTGCAGGCAGCGCAGGCCCGCCTCGATCACCGCCCAATTGGAGGAATCGATCATCACCGGTACGCGGCTGATATCGGGGTCGGAGGCGATCAGATTCAGGTAGCGCTGCATCAGGGCGACGGAGTCGAGCATACCCTCGTCCATGTTGATATCGATGATCTGGGCGCCGTTCTCGACCTGCTGGCGGGCGACTTCGACGGCCGCCTCCAGATCGCCATCCTTGATCAGACGGGCGAACTTGGGTGAACCGGTGACGTTGGTACGCTCGCCGATGTTGATGAAGCCCTTGTCCTTGGTGATGTTGAGCGCTTCCAGCCCGCTCAGGCGGCAGCAGCGCTGGATCTCGGCAATGCGCCGCGGCGGCAGGTCGGCGACGGCGGCGGCGATCGCCCGGATGTGCTCGGCGGTGGTGCCGCAGCAGCCGCCGACGATGTTGACCAGGCCGCTGGCGGCGAAGTCCCCGATCAGGTTGGCCATGTACTCCGGGCTCTCGTCGTATTCGCCGAATTCGTTCGGCAGCCCGGCATTGGGGTGGACGCTGATGTGGACATCGGCGACCCGCGACAGCTCCTCGATGTAGGGCTGCAGATCCTTCGCCCCCAGCGCGCAGTTCAAGCCGATCGCCAATGGCTCGGCGTGGCGCACCGAGTTCCAAAACGCTTCCGGCGTCTGCCCGGTCAGGGTGCGGCCGCTGCGGTCGGTGATGGTGCCGGAGATCATGATCGGCAGTTCGAGGCCGTGGGCATCGAGGCATTGGCGCACGGCGTAGATGGCCGCCTTCGCATTCAGGGTATCGAATACGGTCTCGATCAACAGCACATCGACGCCGCCTTCGAGCAGCCCGGCGCAAGATTCGTAATACGCCGCACGCAGCGTCTCGAAATCGATATTGCGATAGCTCGGGTCGTTGACGTCGGGAGAGACCGAAGCGGTGCGATTGGTCGGACCGAGTACGCCGGCGACGAATCTGGGCCCCGCGTCACCCGTTGCAGCCTGGTATTCGGCAATCGCTTCGCGGGCGATCACGGCCGCGGTACGGTTGAGTTCGAAGACGATATGCTCGAGGCCGTAGTCGGATTGCGAGATGCTCGTCGCGTTGAAGGTGTTGGTCTCGACGATATCGCTACCGACGTTCAGGAACGAGCGGTGTATGCCCTTGACCAGCTTGGGCTGGGTCAGACAGAGGAGATCGTTGTTGCCCTTGAGATCGTGGCCGTGTTCGACGAAGCGTTCGCCGCGGAAATGGGTCTCGTCGAGCTGATGCTTCTGGATGACGGTGCCCATGGCGCCGTCGAGCATGACGATCTTGTGCCGCAGGAGTTCGTGGAGTGGGGTCGGATGGGACATGTTAGAGGCCAGGTAGCTCGAATAACCGCACAGTTTACCGTGTGCGCGGCGCCGCGGGCACGTTCGTGTGCGTCACTTCGCGATCGTGTTCACGGCGCGGCCGCGCCGCAGCCACCCGCGATAGTAGGCCAGCAACAACAGCAGCGCGGCGGCGAACACCAGATGTATCGGCCACAGGCCAAGCACGGGCGGCAGCGCGCCTTTGCGCATCATTGCGCGGCCCACGCCGAGCAGGTTGGTATAGAGAAAATAGCCCGCTACCGTCGTGATCAGGCCCAGGTACCAGTTGCCGCTGCGCCCTGATACGGCGATGAGCAGGGCCAGCGAGGGGGCGAGCAGGGTGCAGATCGGCAGCGCCAGCCGCCATTGCAGCTCCGTGGCGTACGTGGGGCCCTGGTGGCGCAGCAATTCGTCGGTCGCGATGAAGCCAACGTGGGCGCCGAAATAGGTGCGTTCGCGCTCGGCGATGCGCAGCGCATAGCGGCTGAATTCGGTGATGACGTAGTCGAACTCACCCGGCCGGCCCGCCCAGCTGGAGCCGTCCTCGAAGATCGCGAAGCGATCGCCAGAGCGCTGGTCGGTTTCGATGAAGGCGCGTTTCGAGCGCAGCACGTCGCCGCCGGAGGAACGCACGAATGCATCGGTCAGATAGCTTTCGTCGCCAGCCAGGCCTTCGGCGTAGAAGACCTGCTCGCCGCCGCTGAATTCGCGGAAGCGCCCGGCCCTCACGCCGGCGATGGTGGCCTCGTTTTCGGTTCGTTCGCGCAACTCCTGCAAACTGCGTTCGACCCGCGGACCCACGCCGAGCGTAATCAGAGCGACCACCAGCGCCGCCGTGGCGGCGAGCATGACAGTCGGACGCAGCAGCGCCTGGTGGGAGAGACCGGCGGCGCGCATGGCGGTCCATTCCGAACCCTGCTGCAGACGCACGGCGGCACCGAACACGCCGAGGAGCAGTGCCATGGGTATCAGATCCTTGAGAGAGACCAGCATTTTTAGCATCACGATGAGGCCGATATGCTGTGGAGCCACCTTGCCTTCGGCAGCTTCGCCGAGTTGGGTCGCGAAGCGGGTGCTGAGATAGATGACGAACAGCCCACCGATGATGACCAGCGTCAGCTTGAGCACTTCACGCACATAGTAGCGGGCGAGAATCATGGTCTGGAACGGTCGTGACAGCGGTGGCGCGCGTTGATTCTAACAGGCCCGCGCCTGCGGGCGCGCCGCGCCGGCACAGCCGGCGGTTGCGGCCGGCGCGTGTGCTGATTAAGGGCCCGCCGCGAAATAACTGAGCGATTTTGGGGCGTCGAGGCGCCCGGCTGGCAAGGCGCGAGGAAGGCGAATAGTGGTTCTATTCAACTGACGAGCAACGCTGCCAGCCGGGACGGATCGGCGTTCCAAATCGTTGAGTTATTCTGGCACGGGCCCTAAAGTGCCACGCCAGCTCACTTCACGGACCAGCGCCATGGGCAATCGACTTTCTAAGATCTACACTCGCACCGGTGACGCCGGTACGACCGGCCTCGGCGACGGCTCACGTATCGACAAGCACGATCCGCGCATGGAGGCGATCGGTGATATCGACGAACTCAACTGTAATATCGGGCTCTTGCTCAGCGAACCCCTGCGCGCGGATCTGCAGGCACTGCTGATCGATATCCAGCACGATTTGTTCGACCTCGGCGGCGAGCTCTCGATCCCGGGCAGCACGTTCATCGCGGCCGCTGCGGTCACTAAACTCGAGACCGCCATCGATCGGTACAACGAGGAATTGCCGCCGCTCAAGGAATTCCTGCTGCCGGGCGGCAGCCGCGAAACGGCCTGCGCCCATCTGGCGCGCGCAGTGTGCCGACGGGCCGAGCGGCGCGTTCTGACGCTCGCGCAAGCGCAGGCGGTCAATGCCGCGAGTCTCAAGTTCCTCAATCGCCTGTCCGATCTCCTGTTCGTCGCGGCGCGCATCGTGGCGCGCGATTCGGGCACGGGCGAGGTGCTGTGGCAGCGTGGTCGGACCTGAGGGCCCGTGCCAAAATAACCCAGCTATTTGGAACGCCGATCCATCCCGTCTGGCGGCGTTGCTCGTCAGTTGAATAGAACCACTATTCGCCTTCCTCGCGCCTTGCCAGCCGGGCGCCTCAACGCCCCAAAATCGCCCAGTTATTTTGCGGCGGACCCTAGCAGCCTGTCGGACTTAGGGCATCGTGACGAGGCGAGTGGGAGAGCGAG
>JBBDTC010000076.1:0-1569 GCA_040904625.1 Gammaproteobacteria bacterium | reverse complement strand
CGCCGTGTTGATCTCCGGTGTAGTCGCGCTGACCCTGTCGCCGATGCTGTGTTCGCGGTTTTTCAAAGGCGGCGAGCCGGGGCCGTTCGAGCGTCTGGTCGAGCGTTTTTTCACCCTGCTCGCCGACAGCTATCACGCGGTTTTGCATCGTTGTCTCGATTACACCTCGGTCATCGTCGTGTTCGGTTTCGCGGTGCTCGCGCTGATCTACGTCATGTTCGTCACCAGCCAGAGCGAACTCGCACCGGTCGAGGATCAGAGCATTCTCTACGTCTCGGCGCGCGGCCCGCAGACCGCCACCATCGAATACGACGAAATCCATGCCCAGCGCCTGATCGAGATCTTCGAGTCCATTCCGGAATACAAAGAGAGCTTCATGATGCTCGGCTTCGGCAATGCGCGGAACCAGGTCTTCGCCGGATTCAAGATGCCGCCGACGGCCGAACGCGAACGTGCCCAATGGGAAATCCAGGCCGAGCTGCAGCCGAAGCTCGGCGCCATCACCGGATTCCAGGTGTCGAGCTTCCCGCGGCCCAGCCTGCCGTCTTCCGGGCGCGGATTGCCGGTCCAGTTCGTCTTGACCTCGCCGGCCTCGGACATCGAACTCGACCAGGCCGCCGACGAACTCATCGGCGCCGCGATGGACAGTGGTCGGTTCCAGTTCCTGCAGAAGTCGGTCGAGTTCAATCGGCCCAAGACCGTCATCGACATCGATCGCAATCGGGCCGGGATGCTGGGCATCCAGATGGCCGAGCTTGGCCAGGAGCTCGCCACGCTGCTCGGCGGCAACCACGTCAACTGGTTCAGTTTCGAGGGCCGCAGCTACAAGGTCATTCCCCAGGTCGAGCGCAGCTTCCGCGCCGATCGGCAGATGCTCGACGACTACTATGTGCGTACCGGCAGCGGTGAACTCGTGCCGCTGTCGGCGGTGGTGTCGTTCCGGGACACGGTCGAGCCCAGCGAGCGCCTGCAGTTTCAGCAGCTCAACGCGGTGATCATCGAAGGCCTGCCGGCAGCGGGGGTGACCATGGGCGACGCCATCGACTATCTCGAACAGACTGCGCGCGCTGTGCTGCCGAGCAATTTCAGCTGGGATTACGCCGGGGAATCACGCCAGTACACCCAGCAGGGCAGCGCGCTGGTGACGACATTCTTCGTCGCCCTGGTCGTGATCTACCTGGTGTTGGCGGCCCAGTTCGAGAGCTGGCGCGATCCGCTGATCATCCTGATGTCGGTGCCGATGTCGATTGCCGGTGCACTGGCGTTCATCACTTTCGGTTTCGCCTCGCTCAATATCTATACCCAGGTGGGCCTGATCACGCTGATCGGCGTGATCACGAAAAACGGCATTCTGATCGTGGAGTTCGCCAATCAGCTGCAGATCGGGCGTGGTCTGGGCAAACGCGAGGCGGTGGAAGAGGCCGCGCGCATTCGGCTGCGGCCTATCCTGATGACGACGATCGCGTTGGTGGTGGCCATGGTCCCGCTGCTGACGGCCAGCGGCCCGGGTGCGGTCAGCCGTTTCCATATCGGGCTGGTCATCGCCAGCGGACTCGGTATCGGCACGAT
>JBBDTC010000075.1:431-1578 GCA_040904625.1 Gammaproteobacteria bacterium | reverse complement strand
TGCCATCGACCAGGATTATCCGCATACGGAAGTCATCGTCGTGGATGACGGCTCAAACGACGAATCGATCTCGGTGATCCGTAAGTTCGGCGATCGCATCAAACCATTGTTAAAGGATCGCGGCGGGCAGTGCTCGTGCCTGAACGCCGCCTTCGCGGTTTCGAGCGGTGACGCCGTCATGCTCCTTGACGCCGACGACATACTTCTGCCGACCGCCGCTTCCCTGCACGCACGACACCTCGCTGACGGCGCGGTGAAAAGCTGTGGCTACATGGATGTCGTGGACGCCGAGGGCCGCTCTATCGGCAGGCGCGTGCCCCTGCAAATGCCCCGGTCCGGTCACTACCTCCGCGATACGTTGCGGCATGGCCTCGATAGTGTTCAGACGAGCTTTACGTCCGGCCACGCCTGGTCGCGCGACTTCCTCGAGCGCGTTCTTCCGCTGCCCGAGGATGACACGATCGGCCCGGACGGCTACCTGACAGCCATCGATCGTCTTTTCGGCCGCCTCGAATTCGTCCACGCGCCGGTAGCCCAGTACCGGCGTCATGGCCGCAATAAGGGGCCGTCACGATTCCGCTTCGAGGCGAGCTATATGAAAGACCGTCTGGAGCGCAAGCGCCATCGCATCCGTTACGCGGAGGAGTGGATGAGTCGCCTCGGATTCGAGCCGGACACGAGGCGCCTCCGTGCGCTTGGCGACTGGCGACTGTTGCTGATGCAACACTGCTTGTGGCTCATGGGCGAGGACGAAGAACGACCCTCGATCCGCGAAATCGCCTTGGCGCCGCTGCGCACCGGCAGATACCGGCCCTGGTCCCGAATTCGGATATCGGCCTCTCTGCTGCTGGTGCGACTACTCCCTGCCCGCGCTTCCCTGCACGTGGCCGGCATTCTCCTGGGCCGTACCCAACTCTCGCGGGGCCGGCGGCTGACTGACGACGAACGCAGCATCATCCCCGTTACCCGCTGAATGCTATGTGGAGTATATCGAAGCCAATCCGCTCGACTTCCGCCCCCGGGATGCTCCGTCGGGCAGAGCGCAGGGACGCGATTGTCAGGAGGCGGAAAATGAGCGTTCGCGTGCAGGAAAGGATCCTGTCGGGCGCCCTGCTCTTTCCGCTGGTGGTCATCGTTACGTCGCTCG
>JBBDTC010000075.1:0-421 GCA_040904625.1 Gammaproteobacteria bacterium | reverse complement strand
GCCTGCTGTCACAGGTCGGCAACATCCTCTGGTGGGCGAGCGCCAGCATCGCAGTGCTCGGCGCGATTCAGCTGGCCGGCAGCCGGCAGATCGCCGCGCGTCACTTTCTGTGGCTATTCGCCGGGCTCACGCTGCTACTGGCGGCAGACGATACGTTCATGGTCCACGAACGTTTGGCACCGCGATTTCTCGGCCTGCACGAACTGGTGCTGGTCAGCCTGTATGGAACTCTGCTTGTGTACATGCTGATCCGCTACCGGACAGTCTGGCAGCAAACCGGACGAGCGCTGCTGGGTCTTGCGCTCGGCGGGTTCGTCCTGTCCGTCGCAATCGACACGCTGCCGGAAGACTTCCTGCCGCTGCACTTTCTCTTCGAAGACGGCAGCAAACTCGTCGGCATCTCCTGCTGGCTCGGATTTTC
>JBBDTC010000074.1:20477-49962 GCA_040904625.1 Gammaproteobacteria bacterium | reverse complement strand
GGGACTGCCGTCTCGAAACGGCTGGTCTGGCCGGCATAGGCGAGCGGGAATGCGCCGATGTTCTCGCCGTCGTGAACGACCAGTGCGCGGACTTCATAGGCGTTCGCATCCCACAGGCCATCCGGTTCGATGGGACACCCGCACATGAGAACGACATTGGCCGTCACCTCGACCTCGGTGATGGCGCCGGTCAATTTGATGTGCGCGGGCGGGTCGAGGATATCGACGACGAAACCCGGCAACTCCAGGATCCAGCCGTTGCCGCCGTCGAGGTGACGGCCGGGGATCACCCACTGGCTGGCGCTGACGCGATGCGCGGCCTGCATCTGTCCAAGCGGCCCGACAGCAGTGACCTCGAGCAGGCGCGGCGCATCCAGATCGAGGGTTACGCGCCAGGCTGCGGTATTGTCGTCGACCAGCAGCGCGCGGCGGCCACCCTGGCGGTGCATGGCCAGATCGGTGTCTCCGGTACTGCCCGCGGTCACGCCGCTGGCCAGGATCTCGCCGCTGAGCACGTCACGCACGGCGATCTGTACGCCGCCCATGCTGCTGCCGACGAACTTCGCATCGCGGCTGAGTACGCGGATGACGACGTGGGTGGGTTCTGCGAGCAGCGGTGCGCTGGCGCCGAGGCAGAGCACTATGCCGATGACAAGAACCAACAGCCTGTGGTGTGGGACGATGTTCATGATGTGCCCTCCAACATAGAATGCGTGAGGATATTGCAGGGCTCTGATCATTTCATCCGAGTAAGGGCGCGATGAACGAGCCCGCCTGGCGCAACACGACGATCACGACGGCAATCCAGAATGGAGGGAGGACGTTCCATGGCAGACATCAAGTTCGGTATCTTCGGCCCGACGGGAAATCTCGACGAGGCCAAGGCTGCCGCGGTGCGTGCGGAGCGCGACGGCCTCTACTCATATTCGACCAACGATCATTTCTACTCGCCCCTGGGCCGTCCTGAAACGCCGCAGCTGGAATGTTTTACCGCATTGACCGCGATCGCCGCGGAGACCAGTACCATCCGGCTCGCACCCTGTGTTGCCGCGGCCTCGTTCCGCACACCGGCGCTGCTCGCCAAAATCGTCTCCACCCTCGATATCGCCAGCAACGGTCGCTTCATCTGCGGCCTCGGTGCGGGCTGGCAGGACAAGGAATACATTGCCCACGGCTACCCTTTCCCACCGCTGGCTGATCGGCTTTCCCAGCTCGACGAGACCATCCAGATCCTCAAGGCCATGTGCAGCGAGGAGGTGCCGAGCTTCAGCGGCCGGCATTTCAAGGTGAGCAATGCCTATAATCATCCGCGTCCGGTACAGCAACATCTGCCCATCATGCTCGGCGGTTCCGGCACCGGACTGCTGCGTATCGCCGCGCGGGAGGCGGATATCCTCAATATCATTCCGCCGACCGGCAACGGCAAGGATTTCGTCAACGACCCCGTCGCCACGCTCAAGTTCGATATGGCGACGCTGGAACAGCGTATCGCCGTCCTGCACGGTTTCATGCGCGAGGGCGGCCGCGACCCGGCCTCGATAGAGCTCGGTGGGCTGGTCCTGCTGGGACTTTCTCGCGATGCCCAGGAACAGGCGCTGCGCGATCTTGCCGCCAGGCTCGGCTTTCCGGACTACGCCACGGCTCAAGGCGCGCCGGTGGCCCTGCTCGGCACCGCGGCGGAAGTGCGCCGGGAATTGCGCCGGCGGATCGAAAAGACCGGTATGACCTATTTCATTTTCTTCATGGCCACCGCCGAGACGCAGGAGATCTTCGTCAAGGACGTCATGCCGGATTTCGCGTGAGCCCGGCCTGCGTGGGGCCGGCACGTCACCTGTTGCGTGCGGCCCTACCCAATCCGAAGGATCGCGCGCAACGCTCACCTCGCGCGGTGCGTCGCGTATGTCATGCTGCGCCCAGGCCCGTAGCCGTCAGGTAGCGACCATGTTGTCGAATGTCCATAGCCGCACGGCGGAAGCAACCGCGGCGATTCGCGCCTGTCATTATCAGCACGACCAGCCGCACCTGTTCGTGGATCCGTATGCCGTACATCTGACCAGCCCGGTCTGGCGTATGGTCTGCCGCCATCGCTGGCTCTATCGCGTGATTGTGCGAGGGCTGCTGGCGGCACTGCGCCCCGTCCACGGCTGGATACTGGTTCGCGACCGCCTAACCGAGGAAGTTCTGCGCAGTTTCGCCAACGATGGCGGGAGACAGTTCGTATTGCTTGGTGCGGGCTTCGATTCGACGGCGCTCAGGCGGCCTGCATGGCTGCATGCCGTTGCCATCTATGAAATCGATCACCCTGCCACGCAGGCCGTCAAACTCGCCCGCATCGCGGCGCTCGAAGGGGCGGCTGCGGCGGCCGAGTTCGAGGCGATTGCAATCGATTTCGAGCATGAGGGTCTGGGTGACGGACTTGCCCGTTCGAACTTCGACCCTGCCACCCCGGCATTGTTTGCCTGGCAGGGTGTCATCTATTACCTGAGTTCCGGCGCCATCAAGGAAATCCTGCGCGAACTCGGCACGGTCGCCGCGCCCGGCTCCGAGCTGTTGTTCGATTTCCTGCTGCCGGAATGGACGCTCGAAGCGGGCAGCGGCAGAGTGCTGTCCTTCGCCCGCCTCTTTACCGCCCGCCTCGGCGAGCGCTATGTCAGCTACCACACCGTCGAAGACGTGCGCGCACTGCTCGCCGAGGCCGGCTTCGAAGTGCTTTCCATCCGCCTCGATGCCGAGCTCGAGCGTGCTTATTTGAACGACCGCGCCGACGGCCTGACCGTCATGCGCGGTTTCGGTATCGCCCATGCACGCAAGTGCGCGACTTGAAGGGCATCCGTCATTGGGGTCAGATCTTGCATTTTGCCACTCGGCAAAATGCAAGATCTGACCCCAATGACGGGTCTGCCCAGTCTGCAGCTACTTCGCCTGGCGCATGTTGACGATGCCGGCGCGCAGGGCCATGAGGCACAGCTCGACATCGGTCCGTGCGTTGAGTTTTCGTTTCATGCTGGTGCGGTGCGACTGCACCGTTTTGGCGGAAATCGCCAGATGCTGCGCGATTTCCTCGACTGAATTGCCGCACGAAAGAAGGCGCAGCACCTCGGTTTCCTTGCCGGTCAGCGCGCGCAGCTGGTAGACCGGGCCGGGTTCGCGCGTAGCAGTCGCCAGGTGCATGGCGACGTCCGGGCTGATCGCCAGATCGCCGCGCGCAACTCGGCGCACACCGTTGAGCAGGTCGGTCGTGGACACCCGCTTGGACATGAAACCACGGCCGCCGCACTCGAGCAGCGCGAGCGGGTAATGCGTTTCGGCGAAGGCCGACAGGCCAATGATGCGCAGGCCAGGCTGCAGGCCCAGCAGCTCGGCCGCGACCTCGACGCCGTCGCCGTCCTCGAGTTCCATGTCCAGCAGCACGATGTCGATGCGGTGCGTGGCGATACACTCGACGACACCCTGGCGAGTCGTGCCGACGCCGACGACACGCATATCCTTGTCTGTGCCGAGGCGGTTGACGAGCAGTTCGCCGATGAAGCGGTGGTCGTCGAGAATGTAGACGTGGTAGGGCGCTGATAGCGGGTAGTGGTTGTTCATGCTGATGCACTCCCTTTGCATAGCCTGAATGCGCCGCTTTGACGCGGCTTGTGCTGTGCCGCCTGCCAGCGGCGTTTTTGGACAAGTTAAGCGGCATCACGCCCTGGCGTCAACGTCGATGCCAGGGCAACGTTCAGCGAAAGGCGTTCAGCCCGACGAAAGTGCCGCCGTTGCGGCGCGTCAGTTCACGCATCAGCGTGGCGAAGCGGATTCCCGTTTGTTGCAGATGGGGTGGATTGGCGAACTGCACCGGGAAGCCGATCGCGTGGATGCGCACGCGCGGTGTGCCGCTGGCGTCGGCACGGTTGATGCGCCGTACCCGCTCGACGACATCGCGGATCGAGCGTCCGGTGAATTCGTCCCCATAGACGTACAGGCTGATCTTGTGATCCGCGCTGGCATAGGTCTGAATCGCGGCGGCAATGCCCTCGACCGGGCTCGAGTTGGAAAAGGCGTTCCAGGTATAGAGACGATCGACGATGGCCTTGCGGCGTGCCGGCGTGTCGGGGATCCACTGTCCACGATAGCCCGGGAACATGTAGGCGCCCATATCGTTCATGACCTGGATGCCCTTGAGCTCGGGATAGACCTCGAGCGTCTGCACGATCTGATCGATCACCTTGGGCCAGGCATAGCGGAACATGCTGCCCGAGGTATCGATGATGAAGATGATGTATTCGCTGTCGATGGGGATCCCGCCGACGAGATCGGTCTGGACGCGATCACGCTGCTGGTAGAGCCGGCGCATTTCTTCGCTCAACGTCTGTTGGGCCGTACGCAGCTCGCCGAGTACAGCGGCCTCGGCGCGGGCGCTGTCGGCCAGGCTCTGCTGGCGTGAAAGGGCGCGCTGCCGCTCGTTGTCCAGGCGCGTGCGTTCCTCCTGCCAGGTCTCGATCTGTTTATTGCGGGCGGCAACGCCGGCAGCCAACTCGGCGACCGCGCGCTCGATTGCGAACAGTTCCCGCTGCAGTGTGGATATGGTGCTGATGCGCGGATCGTCGGGCGGTTCGGGTGTCGGCGGGTCACCGAACTTGGCAATCATCAGCAGCAAGATGATCGCACCGAAGCCGCAGGTGATGACATCGAGGAAAGCGATGCTGATCGGCTCGAAGCCGCGGCGGCGAATTTTCATGGCCAGTCGCTGGCCGGGCTGAGGAAGGCGCCGCGGGTATAGAGTGCGATCTGCCAGAATGCCGACGGCGCCATCGGATCACCTTCCATCGGCAACAGCACCACGTTGATCGGAATTCCTCGCGGAATTCGTGCCACCGCAGTTTCGAACAGGCGCAGTCGTTCACGGCCGCTGACGGTACTCCCGGACGGCGCCGCGAGGCCCTGGGTCGGCAGCCCGTCGGTGATCAGATAGACATTGTCGGGCGGCGGGTCCATCTCCTGCATGACCATGAAAGCCCGTTCGAGACTCGAGCCGCCGGCCGGGATGCGCTGTTTCAGCGTCGCGACCGCCTCGTTGAGGCGATCGACCGCGGAGACCGCCAGCCATTGGCCGCGCGTGGCCGGTAGTGCCGGTTCGGCCGCGGTGTCGAAGGTATAGATCTGATAGCGGCTGGCAGCCGGGAAACGCGCCGTGATCCAGTCCACGGTAGCGAGCGCCTGACGCCATTTCGTCGAGCGGCGTTTGGCATCATCGCTCATGTTGCGACGGCGGATGACATTGACGATGCTCTCGTCGAGCATGCTGGCCGACGTGTCGAGCAGGATCAGGATGCGCTGACCACCGAGCTGGATGCCGGTCAGATATTCACGGTTCCCTTCGCCGACAAAGGTACGCACGTTCTTCGAGCGGGCGTGAATCTCGGCCTCGAGCGCGCGTTTCTCCTGCTCGGTACGGCGCAGGCTCGCGCGCAGCGCTTCGCGTTCACGCGCCCCGCTGGTGCCGGGGACCCGCGTCTCGGCGCGCGCGGCGGTGAGTGCGGCGCGTGCTTCTTCGGCCGCCTCCTGCGCGGCGGCAAGGTCGGCATCGCTGTCGTCGGCGCGCTCAGCGAGTTCGTCCCGCCGCGCCCGCGCACGGTCGATTTCCGCTTGCAGGGTGCGTACTTCGCGATCGAGATCGTAGGCGGGCATGCTGACGGCAACATCGGTCTGATGCTTGATGATCAGAAACAGCAGCACCACCGCACCGAAGCCGCAGGACATGATGTCGAGGAAGGACAGGCTGATCGCCGAGAATTCGCGGCGGCGGCGGCGCACGGGGCAGTTCAGCTCACGTTGATGGCGAGAAAGGAGGCATGGCCCGCGCCCAGCGAAATGCGATCACCGGCGTTGAGTTCGACGCGAGTCGTGGTCTTCTCCTGATTGACCGCAACGGCTTGCGCGCCAGGGTCGAGTATCGCCTTGCCCGCGAGGACCACGACGGTGGCAGAGTCGGGCTGTGCCGAGGCAGTGAGGGCGCCGCTGGCTTCCAGCGCCAGCGGTGTTGCACCGAGCGCGACGGCGCGGACACCACACAGGAGGTGGGTGACGGCCGATTCAGGGTTGTCCGTCTGCGTGGGGTTGGTGAACGCCGCGACCCGTGCTGCCGGTAGTTGGACGATGAATGCGGCGCCCTGACGCGGGCTGCCGAAGGCGAGGCGATGTTCCGCAATGCCGCGGGCGGGCGCCGCAGATGGCAGGACGGCCGCCGGCGCCAGGAGTTTCACGGCACCGGGCAGTTCGCCGAGGCGTGCGGCCAGAACCAGGCTGCGGTCCGGATCGACTCGTTCAGCCAGCGGCGCCAGCACCATGCTGGTGACACGTTCGATTTCGCGCACTGCGACTTGGGCGGTGAAGCGCTGTCCGCGATAGTCGAGAGTGAGTTCGACCGCTCCCGCAGTCGTCGCGGCGCGCGTGATCCAGGCTGGCAGTGCGTCGTGCAGGCGTTGTTCGCTGGCGGCGTCGTGCAGGGGATCGAAGCGCGCCTGGTCGAGAAAGGCATCCGCGATGAGGTCAGCCAGTCCCTTCTCGAGGCGATCCCGGGTGGCCGGCTCTACGATCTCCACGTCTTTCCGCTTGACGCTGTCACCGACATCGATTTCGGTCAAGGTGGCATGGTGCTGGAAGAGTTCGGCCACGACGTAGTGCCCGGGCGGCGCGCTGCCGGCGAGCGCCGCGACACCGCTGTCGACCAGGTCCGCGACCCCGAGACCGAGCGCGCCGGCGATGCCGAGCAGGAGAGCGAGTTCGTCAGGGCCGTAATGGGCGGGTACGGCAAGGACGGCTTCTGTCGGCCGCCCGCAGCGGTTCAAGATCGCGTCGAGATGATGGTAGGCGAGGTCGGCATGGTGGCGGCATTGTCGGGTCGTATCGGGCAAGGGCAGCTGGTTGAGCTGTTGCCAGAAGCGGTCGCGCGCCGCGCGCGGGTCGAGATAACGGCGTGCCCGCGCCTCCTCGCCGGTGATGACGGTCTGCGTACCGACCAGTGCGACGCCGGGGCTGGCGTCGACCAGTTCGCCGTCGCGCGTCACCCGCACCTCGGTATCGTCGAGTTCGATCACCCACAAGGCCATGTTCGTCCGTCGGCTCCGCTTCAGCGCACCGCCAGATGGCGGACCAAGTTGACATCACAATAGGTCTGGGCATCGAACACCAGGCGTTCCTGCAGCAGCTGGAGCTGGTGCATCAGAAACATGATGAACAAACTGATGACCAGCGCGATGAACGTCGAGTTGAAAGCGACGCCGAGGCTCATGGTCACGCCGACGATATCGCCCTCGACCGCGCGATGGGCCTGGCCGAGCGCCTGGCCGATGCCGCGAACCGTACCGATGAAGCCAATCGACGGGATCGCCCAGACGATGTAACGGATCATCGATAACTCGGCATCGAGACGCGTGGCCTCGCTCTCGCAGGTTTCGTGGATCGCCTGGGCGACGTCCTGGATGTTGCGCGTCGAACCGAAGCGCTGCAGCGCGGCGAGGAGCGCACGCGGCAGCAGATATTCACGTTCGCCTGCCGGCAGGGCCTGCAAGGGGCGTGCGTACTGGCGGGCGTCTTCGGGCAGGATGCGCGTACCGGCTTCGACGCCGATCAGCCGGGTCTTCAGATGACGCCGTTCGCCGAGTACATAATGCGCCTTGTAGGCCATGATGGCGGTCGCCCACAACATGAGGATGAAGCAGGCTTCCTGCTCATAGTCCTTGATAACGACGAAGAACGAACGATCCATTTCGAACGCCGCGCCGGCGGCCTGTGCGGCGCGCTGCGCCTCGAGTACCGTCTGCGCCGCCGGCCACACCACGGTGACGTAGACGACGTGGACGATGATGATGGCCACGAACAGCGCGATGAGCTGGAAGAAGAACTCGGCAGTGGGGTTGTGTTTCATGTTCTCGCGGCGCATCAGATGTCGACGGGAAAGGGTACCGGGAAATCCTCGGAGATTTCTTCACTCGGCTTGAAAGTGTCATCGGGCAGGCTGCGCAATTGATGCTCGGGCAGGCGCCCGTCGTTGGCGTCGCGCTGTTCAGGCGGTGGTCCGCGTTGCGCCGAATCCTGTGCCGCGACAGCCGCAGTAAAGCACAATACAGCGCATAGCAGGACGAGGCCCTTATTGCGCATAGCGGGCCAGTCGGAAGCCGACATCATGACGCGCCGCCTGACCGGCATCGCGATAGCTCAATCGCAGGGTGGTAATCGAACTCTGCGTCCAGCTTGCGCCCTTGATGACGTGCTCGGCGCCGGTGGCCGGGCCCAGGGGATCGGTCGCGGGCGTCGCCAGCGGGGCCGCATCATAGTAATCGTGTACCCATTCGGCGACATTGCCATCGAGGTCGTAGAGGCCGCGCTGGTTGGCGCTGAAGCTGGCCACCGGAGCGGCGACGGCGAAACCGTCGTCGTAGTCTGCGATGACCTGGTCGACGACGCCCTTGGCCGCGCGATCGGCATAGTTGCCGAAGCGCGCGGTCGGCGGGTAGCGTCCGCCCCAGGCATATGTCAGTTGATCGCCTTGCGGCGGCACGCGAGCCGCCCATTCCCACTCGGCTTCCGTCGGCAGGCGGTAGCCGGTCGCGTCCGGGTTGACGCCGAGCACCTCCCCGTACTTGATCTGGTAGAAAGGCGGCAGCCCATCGCGGCGCGAGAGCCAGTTGCAGTAGAGCGCGGCGGTTGCCCAGGCCACATTGCTGACGGGCTGCTCGTCGTCGTTCAGGCTCTGGCCCTGATGCTCGCCCGAATCATGGGTGGCGAGGAAGCGGCGAAACCCCGCGTTGCTGACTTCGCGCCGGCCGAGGTAGAAAGGGCGCTGCAGCGTCACCTGACGCAGGACTTCATTGGCACGATGGCCGCGCTCGCCCCGCGAGGAACCGAGCGTCACCGTGCCGCCACTGAACAGTTCGAGTTCCTGGCCGGCGGCAGTCTCGAGCAGGCCTTTGCGGCGCGTGCCCGCGGCGCTGCGTGCAGGTGCGGGCGGCGTGCCAGTGGCGGCGGTCGCCGCGGCAAGCTCGTCGACCGTCTTGAGGCGGATCCGGAAGCGTTGTTCGACGCCTTTGCGCGGTGTGACCTGGGTCTGGTAGGTCGCGTGACCGGGTGCGCGCACGATGAACTCGTGCGTACGGGTCGGCAAACTGAGAGTTTGTGTCGCGCTGCCTCGCGCGACGCCGTCGACCAGCAGTTCGGCGTTGTCAGGAGCGGTCTCGAGGTGGACCGTCGCGAGTTCGGGCGGCAGCTCGACCGTCAAGGTCTCTTCCTCGCCAGAGGCGATGCTGACCTTCTGTTCGACGGCGAGATGACCTTCCTTGAGCAGACGCACCCGGTGCGTCTCGTCGGGACGCAGCGTGAGCGCGAGCGGCGTGCGCCCGCGGTATTCGCCGCCGACGGTGACGCTGGCCGCACCTGGACGTGAATCGAGCAGCAGACGACCATCGGCTTTCTCGAGCACGATTTCACCCAGTTCGATTGGATTTCCGGCGTTCACGGCCAGCGTCTGCTGCCAGGGTTTGTATCCACCCAGGCTCAGGGCGAGGAGGCGCCGGCCGGCCAGGAGTTCGGTACGCAGCGGCGTCTCTCCCAACAGCTCGCCGTCGATCTCGACCCGTGCTCCCGGCGGCTTGCTGTCGACGTGCAGATCAGCCCAACCCGGCTCGAGCGTGACAACGAGCTGCTGTTCGATACCCTTGCCTTCGATCTCGAGCGTCGTTGCGAAATCGAGGTAGCGCGGCGCACGCACCTCGATGTCGCGAACGCCGGCCGGTATATCGGTAAGCAATCCAGGTACCGCGCCGTGGCGACGTCCGTCGACGAACAACTCGCCCGTGACCGGTGGCATCAACGCGATGCGCAGATGGCCGGGCAATTTGTCGAGCGCGATGTCGTGCTGCTGCAACGGTGCGTCGGTGACCGTCAGCGCACCGTCGAAGCTCACGAAGCCCGGGGCTTCGACCCGCACCCGGCGTTGCCCCGGGCGCAGCAGCCAGTGCCCGCCGACATGCGGTGCGGGCCATTCGAGTACGCTAACGGTGGCGTCTGCGGGCAGTGAGCGAATGCCGACCGAGCGTGCGCTGAAAACGAACCACACCACCCAGGCCACGGTGCACAGTACCGCGATGAGGGCCAGAGGCACCCACGGCAGGCGCAGCGCGCGTCGAGCCGCGCCGGTCGCCGGCGGACGGAAGGCGGTGGGCTCGATGATGGGGGCGGCCGCGGTGCTCTGAGTGGTCGGCGGCTCGGACGGTTTGGTCAAGACGATTCAACTTCCAAGGGCGATGCGTTCCTGGCAGGCGACGGTGACGATGGTGGGACTGTCGCCGTGCCGCAGGGAGAATTCTACGCGGACATCACGATAGCCGTCGCGTCGGCCGACGGCGACGTAGGAGCCGGGCTCGAGTTCGAGCCTGCGTTCATTGAACTGGCCGAGCGGAGCGACGCGGAGCAGGGTGACCTGGGTGGCGGCGTCGGAGCGCAGTGTCACCCCTATCGGTGTGCGTGCCAGGCGCAACGCACGCTCGAGATCATCGAGTTGCCGCTCGAAGCGGGCGCCGCTCGCACCGCTGGCGCGGGCGCGCGCGAGCAGCGCCGAGGCCTCATCGTGCACTGCGTCGTCGGTGAGGCGGTCCGGGCGCTCGAGGTGGCTCGCGAGCAGCCGATCGAGTTCGGCGCGTTCGACCGCGGTCGCGCGGCCGCTGCGGGCGGCGACGAGATTGGTATCGATGGCGAGTGCGGCGTCGTAGTGCGGGATGGCCTCGGCCCAGCGTTCCTGGCGGACGGCCGCGCGCGCAGCGCCGAGGTGTCGGTCGATGAGCGCCGCGGTTTCGGCATTGTCGAGGTGGGCAAGCGCCGCGTTGACTTCGGCAGGGGCCTGATTCAATGCTGCCGCTCGTTCGAGTGCTGCGCGCGCCGTCTTGAAATCCGCCTTTTCGATGGCTTCGAGACCGCGCGCCATGGCCTGGCGGAACTGCGTCGCGCGGCGCGCCCGCTCGAGCCGCTGTACGGCCGTTGCGGCGCCGGGTGCGGCGTCATCGAGCGCGAGTGCTTCGCGGTAGGTGGCCAGGGCCTGGTCCTGGTCGCCCATGCGCTCATAGCCCTCGGCCTGACCGATCAGCGCCAGCACCCGGTCCAGACTCTGTGCCCGCGCGCGGCCGGCGGCGGCTGCGGCGTGGTCGGCTTCGAGTGCCAGCACGGCGTCGAAGGCTGCTGCCGCTGCTGCCGAATCACCGCTGGCCAAGGCCAGGCGGCCTTCATCGACGAGGGCCGCGATACGTGCGGGTACGCGCGCCTGAACTGCCTCGGCTTGTTGGCGAGCGGCGCGGTAATGTTCTCCGGCGGCGTCGTAGCGCTGCTCACGGTAGGCTTTCTCACCCTCCGCAATACGCGCGCGAATGTCGTGGATGTCACGCCGTGCCCAGTTTTCGGCATCCTTGCCGAGCGTCTCGTCCAGCGCGTCCAACGCCGCGGCGAGGCCTTCCTGGGTGGCTTTACGCTGCGTTTCGTCCAACGCGCCGCCGGCCGCCGCCGGCCCCGGAGCGTCGCCGCTCGTCCGCCCGGCGGACGCCGGCGCAGCGTCACCCACGGCGCCTGTGCGCGGCGCCGGCGCGACCAGCTGTGGCAGGATCAGGACGACGAACAGCACCGCGCCCGCCAGCGCCACGGTAACCGCGCCGAGCACGAGCGGCGAGCGGCGTAGCACCGGGCGGTGGGGCACGGTTGCGGCCGTGCTGAACTGAGCGGGCTCGATGGGGGTGGCCGCTGGGCGGCGTGGGCTCGATTCTGTCATGACTCAATGGCGTGCAAGTGCACCTCAACGCCCTGTTCGCGTGAGGTTGGCCGGGTCAATCGGCGATGGGGACGGTGGCGCTGGTCGCCTCACCGGTTTCGAGCCGATAGATGCGTATGAGCAGATCCTGCCATTGGCGATATTGCTCTTCGACCGTACCACGAAGTTCGATGGTCTCGTCAGTGAGCGCAATGGTGGCCGGTTGGACTTCGGCATTGAGCGATTCCGACAGTTCCTTGAGTGCCGCCGTATGGATACGTGCGTCGGCGCGTTTTTGCGCGCCGCTGTAGATCGAATAGGCGCCGCCGCCGATGCCGATGACGCCGGCATTGCGCACGGCAGCGTTGCCGCTGGTCTGCGCGAGGACCCCGCCGACCACCGCCAGGGCGCCGCCGATCGTTCGCAGCAAGGCCTGCGATTTGAGGTCATCGGCCGCTTCGGCCTCGTCGTAGCTCTCCTCGCGCCAATGGTCGTAGGAACGATTCATGTCCCGATCGAAGGTATCGTAAGCTTCCTGCAAATGATCGATGAACGCTTCGTCGCGTACGCGGATGCGGGCAACGCGCGCCAGCAGCGGATCGCCCACCGCAGGGAGGCGCCGAATGGTGTACTTGCCCTGCGCGCTGGACTCCAGATGGTCGTCGAAAGCATCCGGCGCAAGCTTGGCTGCAAAGCGCAGGGCACTGGTGTCGCGAATGGTTCGGCGGACGCTGAGTTCGTGGCTGTCGAGGTAGGCGCGCAGATCGTCGGCGACCCGGTTGTAGAGGTTCTGGAATGGCTCCTGGCGGCGCCGGATTTCCATGTCGTAGGCGTAACGGCTGACATGCTCCTCGTAAGTGCGGGTGAACCAGGTTTCGCTCCGGGAATCGTGCGCGGTGAACTCGACTTCGAGAGTGCGGCCGTCGGACTCGAGGATGCGGCCCGACACCATGACGTCGACGATGCGCGTGGCATCCGGCGTCACTCTTACCAGGCCCCATTGGCGGGTGGCGGCAAGCGTGTCGCGCAGGCGCAGCGCGACATAATGACCTTCGGCCCGGCGGATCCCGGGTGTGGTCGTGGCGCGTTTCGGATCGAGATTCTCGATGCCGGGATCGAGGATCGCGATGTTCACATCGAGCAGCAGCTCGTCGGGCACGTCGACGGCAGCCGGCGCGACCGGGACGGCAGTGAGCGGGGCCGTGGCCGGGCCGGCGCAGCCGCCCGCGGTGAGCACTGCGCAGAGGATCAGAAGCCGTGGGCAGAGGACGTCGAGGGTCATTGACCAGCCTTGTACTTGCGGTATTCGTCCCACAGTTTCGCTTGCAGCACGGGATCGCGTTCGCTCGACGCCGCTTCGCGCAGCTGGCGCGCGACGATGTCGTCGTCGCGTCCATCGGGCAGCCCGGCCGGCGCCGTGCCGACGACGCGTGGTGTCGCCGTGCCGCCCCCCGCGCCGGACAAATCCGGCGTCTGGCCAAGTCCGGTGCCGCTTGCCGCGGCGCCGCCGGCGCCGCGCTCGGGGGGGCGTTCGCTGTGTTGCCCACGGCCGTCTTCGGCGCCGTAGGGGGCGCCTCCAGCGGCGCTGCGCGCGCGCTCGGCGGCAGCGGCGGCGCGGGCCCGCTGCAGGCGCTCGTCAAATGCCTGCAATCCGGCTTCGAGTTCGGCGTCGGCGGCCGCAATGTGTTCATCGGTGGTCAACGCGCCAACCGCCATGCGCGGACCCACCAGGTCCGGGTCGCTGGTCGGCCCCGGCGGCGTTGGGACGCTGGTACCGCCGTCGGCCGCCCGCTGGCGGGCGGCGATGGTGTCGTTCATACGCGCCAGTGGCGTGTTGCCGTCGGCGCCGTTATCGCCGCCGGCCGCTTCCTCAACCGAGCGTTGCCGAGCCGGGCCGGGCGCCGCGGCGGCGGTGGCAGGGCGGAGGGGCTTGCCGTCTTCGTCCACCGGGATCTCTTCGAACTCCACCTCGGCCGCATTGGCACTGGGCGGCGCATAGGTGTTGTCGGCGTCGGCAGCAGCCGGGCTGGAAGTCGTCTGCCGGGGTTCGCGGTCAGCCTGCGGCGCGGCCGGTGCAGGGGGCGGCGGCGTCGGCTCGGCGCGCGGCACCGGCGGCGGCGGGGGACGTTCGGGCGTGGTATTGCAGGCGCTGAGGAACACCAGGAGCACGCAGACTGCGAGGCGTTGTGCCGAGCGTGGAGCGGGTTTCGTCATGGCGTCTGATTCCTCTTCGGTCCGCCGCGGCCGGCTGCGGCCACGTTTGCAGTGTACCTGAGCCTGACAGCCCGTCGCGTCGATCGTGCTTTTCGACTCTCGATCGCGCGGCATGTTCCGGCGCCGGCTCAGACCGGTTGGCCGGCCAGCCACAGATCGAAGCAGCGATCGGCGAAACGGCGCTGCGCGTCGATACGTGTTTTGCCGCACGCGGCGAGTTCGACCGCCGTTTGTACCGTGGCGCTCGGCGCGGCCCATTGCGCAGAGCGACCCAGCCATTCGTCGTAGTCGGCCAGATTGAGGTGCGGATGAAAACACAACACCAGCGCGCTGCCGGCGGCAAAGGCCTGGCAGCGCACGTGCGCGCCTGAATAGAGCGTTACGGCGCCGCAGGGGGGCTGGACGGCGTGGGTCTGCCACAGGAAGGCTGCCGGCGCGGTCGCACCCAGCGCGTTCAACCAGGGTGCTCGTGCCGCCTGGGGATGCAGGGCCAGCGGAAACCAGCCGCGTACCGGATTGGGTGTCGGTGAGAGCGTCCCGCCGAGGGCTTCGGTCACGAGTTCCGCGCCGCTCCCCAGGGCCAGGATGGGCGCGCCCGCGGCATGGGCTTCGCGCAGGGTATCGCGCGCGCTCGCCCACCACCGCGGGCGGTCCGCTGCCGGCGCTGCGCCCAGCACCACCAGGGGAGTGCGATGGGCCTGGCGGATGGCGCGCGGCAGTGCCGTTGTGTCGGCGCGCAGCGCGACCGCCATGGTCTGCAGTCCGCGGCGTGCCAGCCAATCGCCGAGATAGCCGGGTGGATGGCGATGATCAGGCTGCAGGATCAGTATCGGTTGCGTGATCATCGTCCACGGGGGGTGCATCCTGGCCGTGCCTGATCGCCCGTTCCAGACAGCGCGGGCACAGGCAGTCGGCATCTGCTCGCAGGCGTGTTGCGGGCAGCGCCGGCAGCGCGCTGCACCAGCAGCTCGGATCGCGTCGTCCGCAGCCGAACGGCGCGCCGCATTCGGTGCAGTGTTTGGCTTCCATGTTCAGCTGTCCGGCAGCTGTTGCGGGTCATCGAGCATGAAGCTCGCCTGGGCCTCGGCAAATACCGTGTCGGCGGCGGCGTCCTGTGCCCGGGCCGCGAGTTCGACCAGGCGTCCTCTGCGGCGCACCAGCTCGCAGTCGATGGCGGCCGTTGCGCCCAGCGGCATCGGTGCCCGGAAACGGATTTCGGCCTTGGCGGTGAAGCCGCGGGCACCCTGCAGGAAGAACCAGTTGGCCATGGCGTCGTCCAGCACACTGAAGACGATACCGCCATGCGTCACGGCGTCGAAGCCAACGTGCTCGTCGCGTGAGGTGAATTCACCGCGGCAATGGCCGCCATCGAGCCGGAAGCGGATGCGCAGGCCAATGGGATTGTCGGGCCCGCAGACGAAGCAATGCCTGGCGTCGTCACGTGGGGCGTTTGGAGTTGTTTTCATTCGACCAGATCCGGATAGCGATTCTCGAAATCGAGTTCGACCCCGCGCGGGAACCCCGGGATGCCGATGTGATGGGCGTCGAGGGTGATCGCGTCTTCGTCGATGAGGGCATCACCGAAACGGTAGATGGGTTGCATGGGGCCGGCCGTGCATTGTTCGTCATAGGCCAGTGCCGCGGCACGCACCGCTTCGCGGCGGCCCTCGTAGCGCACCATCTCCTGGCGGCCGTGGCGCCGCGTCAGCATGGCTTCCACGGTCGCCGGCGCGATGACCACACCGGTTGCATTGTTGCCGCCGAAGCCCTTCGAATTGAGGAAGGCGATTTCGGCGCGCGGCCCGAGTTCGACGTCCGCGAGTGCGATGGCCAGCCGGTCGGCGTGGAGATCATCGGCGAGCCGGGTGACCGTCTTGATGCCGGGCAGAATGCCGTGGCGCAGAACGCCTAGCGAGCTGACCATCTGATCGGCGCTGGCCGGGGCGAGGGAATGCCCGACATAGGCCTTGATGGCGGTCACCGGCCAGTCCTTGATGTCGAAGGCGCGCGCAACCACATCGAAGATGCGGCTCTCGGTGGTGCGATTCTGTGGTGTGCTCGAACCATGAGCCTGAACGAAGCTGTGCCGGCGTATCGCATCCTCACCGAGCAGGGCGCGCGCCGCGGCGACGGCTTTGGCGAGGGTGATGTAGTTGCCGGGCCCGGGGGCGGAGATCGATTTCTTGAAGCCGTCGGCGTTGACGAAGACATCGGGTACGGCGGCGTGGATATCGGCGCCGAGTTCCACCGCCAGGGCATCGTCCATGAGCAGAAAATACTGGCCGGATTCGCCCAGCGTGAAGCCGCAATTGTCGCCGAAAGGCCGGCTTGCACGACGATAGTCGGGCACGCTGACCCGATCCAACGCACACAGGTTCTCGTCGGTGGCCAGCGCGCTCATCGCGGCATAGCCTTCGATGACTTCGGGCACCAGCGGCGCCTCGGCGTTGCCGACCACCGCCACGCGGCGGCGCCCCGACTGGATATCCTCGACTGCCAGGCGCAGGTTGTACAGAAAGGTGGCACAGGCGCCGGCATTGGCGCCGGTGGCGCCGACGCTGCCGAGTACATAGGCATTGACGAAATCCGCCGGCATGGTGTTCAGACCGAGCGGCAGCTGCTTGGAGCTGACCCGGTTGCCGCGCAAGCGTGCCTGCAGCATGCCCCCCGTGCCGTTGGCATCCAGCTGGGCCATGGCACTCGCGGCGTAGACCGCGATTTCGTCGGCATGCACGTGATCGACGATGGTCTGCCAGGGGATCCCGGCCGAGCGCACGGCGTCGGAGGCGCCGATGATGGCGAGCTGCAGGCCGCGCGGGTGAAAGCGCGAGGGATACAGTGCCGCCGGATCGAAGCCGCTCGGCAGCTGTCCGGCGGCTTGTACCGCCAGGCGGCGCGGGATCTCGGCGAGCAGCACGCTGCCGCCGTCGAGGACCACGGTGGCGATACCGTCGGTGACGTCGCGCAGCTGCCAGCCCGCGGGCAGTTGGCCAGGCAGATCGCGGGCAGCGACAGTGATGATGTTGGCGGCGGCGCCGTCGCGCAGTGTGAGGCTGAAGTTGCCCGGCACCCGATCGGGGTCGAAACGCCCCGGTTCGAGGCGGCGGATCAGCGTGCCGGCGAGGACGGCGGCTTCGAGGGCGGCGTAATCCGCCGGCGCGACGGGCACGCCATCGGTGCGCTGCAGCACTCCGCTGCGACTGACGGCCAGATTCATCATCGCGGCGGTGGCGGCGACTGTACGCCGGCGCTGGTCAGCACCGAGACTTTCCCAGATGGTGCGCTTATAGGCGTGGTGGAAAGATGAGCGGCCCGCGGGCCCGACGCCCCCGAAGCCGACGATCACCGGCAATCGCGTCATAATGCTGGGATTCCTGAAACAATGCTGTAGCGTATTGTATGAATGGAGACCATGCGTTCTGGGTGGGGTGTTTGCGGCATATAATAGGGCATATGCGACATATTCGGATCACTTCGGTGCATGCCTGACGTTCCTGCCGAGACACCGCTGAGGATTGGCTTCGTTCTGACCCCGAGTATGCTGGTCACCGGCACGGCGCTGCCTTACGAGATGTGGATGGCGGCGGGCGATTTCCGGCACGCTGCGAGCCGCCGCCCTGCGCCGTTGCGATTGCATCTGATTGCCGCTGCGGCGACGAACGCGAGCGGCCGGCTCGCACTGACGCCGGACAGCAGCCTGGCCGATAGTCCAGTGCTCGATGTGGTCTACCTGCCCGCTTTATGGCGTCATCCCGAAACCATCCAGCAGCACCTCGCCGCATTGCCGCAGTGGTTGCTGGCGCAGCATCGCAGCGGCGCGCAGATCGCGGCCGTCAGCACCGGTGTCGGGCTGCTCGCGGCGACGGGCCTGCTCGATGGCCGCGCTGCGACCACGCACTGGTATTACTTCGAGCGCTTTGCCCGCACCTACCCGGCAGTCGATCTGAAGCGCGATTTTTTCATTACCCGCAGCGGGTCGCTGCATTGCGCCGCCAGTATCAACTCACTGGCCGACGTCACGGTCCATCTCATCGAACGTTTTCTCGATCGCCCGACGGCACAGCACGTCGAGCGCAATTTCTCCCATGAAATCCGCCGCAGCTACGCCGAGAACCACTATCTCGATGGTGGTTCGGCGCCGTCGCCGGACGAACTGGTAATCGAAGCGCAGGCGTGGATAGAAGACAATCTCGCCAGCTCCGACAGCATTGCCGACCTGGCCCGGCGACTCGGGGTCGGGGTGCGCACCCTCGAACGGCGTTTTCGTGCCGCGACCGGGGTCAGCCCGCGCACCTTGTGGCAACGGCGACGCATCGCGCTGGCCAAGGACCTGCTGCTGAAAAGCAACCTCGCTGTGAGTGATATCGCTTGGCGGGTCGGCTATCAGGACGCCGGGTATTTCACCCGCCTGTTCCAGCGCGAGATGCTCGTTACACCGTCGGAATACAGACAAACCGTGCGTCCGAAGCTGTTTCGTGCGGGTGCCCCCGTTGGCGTCAAAGAAATTTACACGGCGGAAAAACAAGAAAAAATCGTTTAATCAAACGGTTACAGAGATCGCACGGCGATCGAGGCCGGATTGTCGTTCAGGAAGTTTTACAAAGCTTGGTGGGAACACCTGCGGCTTTGACGCAAGCTGTTGAAACATCGAACTAATTGTCGCTGGCCCCCTTCTTGCTAACTGCTCTCGTGCGGGTTCCGTTCCCGCGTGCATAATGGCTGTGGCGTGTGCTCGGGCTGCCAGGTTCGACTGCGCGGCGCAGCCGTCGGGCACAGCGCCTCGAGGTCCGTCGTCGTGCACGACCTCGAATGCTTTCAGACCCTGCCCGCGAGGGCGGGGTTTTTTTTCGTCTGCTCCGCGCTACCATGCCGCCCATCCTGCCACGGTACGCAAACATGTCCGGCCCCCGCTATCTCGGTTTCGATACCCTGTCTCTGCATGGCGGTCAGGAACCGGATGCGACGACCGGCGCGCGCGCGCAGCCCATCTACCAGACGGTGGCGTTCGTATTTCGCGATCAGGACGAGGCGGCTTCGCGCTTCGGCATTGCGCGCTCGGGTCATGTCTATTCGCGGATCTCGAATCCGACCGTCGCGGTACTCGAAGAGCGCCTGGCCATGCTCGAAAACGGGGTCGGTGCGGTGGCGACCGCCAGCGGCATGGCGGCCATACATCTCGCCATCGCCACCCTCGCCGGCAGTGGCAGCCATATCGTCGCCTCGCGCGCGCTCTACGGCGGTACACACAATCTGCTCAGCTACACCCTGCCGCGATTCGGTATCGATACCACGTTCGTCGATCCTCGCGATCCGGCGGCCTTCGCCGCGGCCGTGCGGCCGGAGACGGTGTTGATGTTCGGCGAGACGGTCGCCAATCCGGGCTGTGAGGTGCTCGACATCCCGGCCGTCGCGGCCCGGGCACACGAGGCCGGCGTGCCGCTCGTGATCGATTCCACGCTGACCACGCCGGCGCTGATCAAGCCGCTCGATCTCGGCGCCGACCTGGTGGTGCATTCGCTGACCAAGTTCATCGGCGGGCACGGCGCAACCCTGGGCGGCGTGCTGATCGACGGTGGCCGCTTCGACTGGCTCGCGCACCCGGCGCGTTTCCCGACGCTGTGCGCGCCCTATGCCGGATTCCACGACACCGAATTCGCGGCCGAATTCGGACCCAGTGCTTATATCATCCGCGCGCGGCGTGAGGGTCTGCGCGATTTCGGCGCCGCGCTGCCGGCGCACAGTGCGTTCGAGCTGCTGCAGGGCCTGGAAACGCTGTCCTTGCGCATGGACCGGCATGTCCGCAACGCGCAGCACATCGCCGAGTATCTGGCCGCGCAGGAGGGGGTTTCCAGGGTTTCCCTGCCGACTTTGCCCGGACATCCCGATCACGCACTGGCCGGCCGGCTCATGCCGCGCGGCACGGGTGCGGTATTCAGCTTCGAGATCGAGGGCGGCAGGGCGGCGGGGCGCAAGCTGATCGAGAGCCTGCAGATCTTTTCCCACCTGGCCAATGTAGGTGACGCCAAGTCACTGGTCATTCATCCCGCCAGCACCACGCACAGCCGCATGGATGATGATGCACTCGCCGCGGCGGGCATATCGCCCGGCCTGGTGCGCCTGTCGATCGGGCTCGAGGCGGTCGAGGACCTGACGGACGATCTGGCGCGGGCACTCTACCGCGCGCGCAAATGAGCGACGGCCGAGCGACCCGGGGAGTGCACTGATGTATTTCGACGTCGACGGACACCGCATCTTCGCCGCCGGACAACTGCCGTCCGCAGCGACCGGGGCGGCCGTGGTCCTGCTCCACGGGGCTGCCATGGACCACAGCGTATGGGTCTACCACACGCGCTATTTCGTCCAGGCCGGTTACGCGGTCATTGCCCCCGATTTGCCGACGCACGGCTTGTCGGGCGGTGCTGCGGTGCCGACGGTCGAAGGCATGGCAGGCTGGCTCGGACGGTGTCTCGACAGTCTCGGTATCGATCGCGTGGCTCTGGCCGGGCACAGTCTGGGTGCCCTGGTCGCGCTGGAGTTCGCCGCTGCCGCGGGCCGGCGCGTCGAGCGTCTGGCGCTGCTCGGCGCGGCCGTGCCGATGGCGGTCAGTGACCAGCTTCTCACTGCCGCCCGCGCCGACAGCCGTGAAGCGCGCGACATGATGGTGTTGTGGGGCCATGGCCCGCGTGCCCATCTGGGCGGTAATCCGGTCGCCGGGATTGCGATCGCGAATGGCGCGATGCGTCTGCTCGAGCGGGCGGCGCCGGGTCTGCTGTACAACGACCTGAATGCGTGTAATGTCTACACCGCAGGGCTTGCTGCCGCTGCGCGTGTGGTGGCGCCGACGCGGCTGGTATGCGGCAGCGATGACAAGATGACCCCGCCGCGGGCTGCGCTGGAACTCGCCGCGGCGATGAGCGAATGCGGGGTGGACACCATCCCGGCCTGCGGTCACATCATGATGAGCGAGCGTCCCGAAGCCACCCACCGCGCGCTGGTAGCGGCATTGCTCTGAGGAACGTCGGCCCGAGTGCAGTCAGTGTTGCGACCAGAATGACGCTACCGAAAGCCCGACCAGGCCCCGTCGATTTTGCCCACAGTGCGCTGATTCTCACCGCGTTTGCCCTGTTGGCCACCGAGAACCTCGTTCATTATCCGCTGGCGGTGATGGCGCTGTTCGGATTGTGGCAGGTGATCCGGGCACCCCGTGCGGTGATGGACGACTCGGCGCGGCCCTTGTTGTTGCTGTTTGGCTTGGTGTGGGTGCCGATGCTGCTGTCGCTGAGTGATGCGGTAGACGCCGAGCGCAGCACCGAGACGGTACTTCTCTATCTCCACTTTCTGCCTGCGGCCTATTATCTGCTGCGGGTTTGCACACGTCCGGCCGTGTTCAACCTGGTGACTCAGGGTGTTGTCATCCTGGTGCTCTTCGCCGGTTTGGATGCCTTCGCGCAGCTGATCTGGCGCGAGAATCTGTTCGGCTACCCGTACGACGGGCGCGTTCTCAAAGGCGTCTTCCACCCCAAGCAGCGGCTGGGCCTGTTCCTGGCGGTGTTCGCCCCCCTGTGTATCGAGGTTGTGCGCCACTGGAGCGGGCGGTTTCCACGCCTGTGGCTGCTCTATGTCCCCATGGGTATCGTCATTTTGATGTCGCTCAAGCGCAGCGCCTGGCTGATGCTGGCGGCCGGGCTCGGCGGCTTCACTGCACTGCGGCGTAGTAGCGTGCGCCCACGAAGCGCGCGTGTGCTGGCCTTTCAGCTGGTGCTGGTCGGCGCCGTCGTGCTGGGTGCCGTGCTCGCCAACCCTGCGTTGCGCAGCCAGTTCGCCACGGTCGCCGGCCTGGTCAGCGGCGATGCGACGGCGTTCGATCGCGCCAGCTCCTATCGCCTGAGCTTGTGGCGCACCGGGGCGGCGATGTTCAGCGATAACTGGATCAACGGCGTCGGCCCCCGCGGCTATCGCGCGGCTTATATCGATTATGCGGCGGCCGATGATTTCTGGGTGGCGCGCAATGGCAGCGGGCAAACCCATCCGCACCTGATCGCGCTCGAAATCGCGACCGAGACCGGTGTCATCGGCCTGCTGGCCGGCGGCGCCTTGTTCGTGCTCATCATCATCGAGATCCGTCGTTTGCGTCACACTGCGAGCGCTGTGTGGCTGCTCTGCGCGGTGGTCGCCTGGCTGCCGATCAACGCCCACCTGGCTTTCTACGGGTCGTACTGGTCGACCCTGGTGTGGCTGTTGCTCGGCATCGGTCTGGGCGGGCGGGCGCTGGAATCGCTCAGCGCCCGGATCCGCGGCGACGCTGCGCCCGCCGCGCCTTGAGCGTGCTGCGTTCGGCGGCGAAGTGCTGCTTGTCGTCGTCCGGCCGTGGGCGTATGCAGCCCCAATCGAGCATTTCGTCCTGCACGTAGCGCTTGCCGAGCTGCCAGGCCACTTCGGCGCGGGCGAGTTCAAGCCCGAGATAGAAAGCGTGCGGCGCGTCATCGTCGACGCCGAGTTGGGGATAGAGTTCGTAGGGGTCGGTGGCGCTGCGCAGGCCGTCGCGATTGAACACATGAATGCCGGAAGCATTGACCTGGATGCGAAAATTGGGGTCCTTGACGGCCGCTGCGAGTTCGGCGATCTCGGCGTCTTCGTAGACGAACGGATGACGCTCGTGCAGGGCGAGCAGGCTCTCGTCCAGATGACGCGGCGGCGTATGGTCCTCGCGTGCCGCGTGCATGATGCGCCGTACGCGGTCGAGTTCACGGACCGCGGTACGGCAATGCGCACTGACTTCGGTGGTCAGTATGCCGGTCACCCGAAGTTCGGACACGATGCCCATCAGCAGCGTGTTGAGACCCAGGCTGTCGGCATGCGTGAGCTCCGACAGGTTGCCGATTCCCATCATGATGTCGATCGACGGATAGCGCTCGCGGAGGGTGGCGTAACGTACCAGTGACGTCGTCAGGCCGTAGTGGATGGGATCGATGACCGGATCGGCAAAGAACGGCCGGCCGCTGGCGCCGAAGGCGTCGATGGTGCGACACAGCGCCTCCAGATCGCGCGGGTCGTCCGCAATCAGAATCGGCGTACAGGCGCTGTCTTCGACCAGGTTCAAGCTTGCCCCGGTCAGGCTGAAGCAGTAATCAGCGCCGGCGGCGATGCCGCGTTCGAGTTCGCTCGTGGCTAGCGAATCGATACTGACGGCATAGCCTTCGCTGCGCAGCGCGCCGATGGCGTCTTCCAGATGTGCGAACGGTGTGTCCGGCAGGCAGCCGATGTCGATGACGTCGGCACCGTCACGTCGATAGCGTTGGGCACGTTCGACGATGGCCTCGACGCTGAGCTGTGGGGCATCGACGATTTCGGCAAACAGGCGGACATCCGTCTGGTCAATGACACGCTGGCGCGCGCCGCGCCCGAACCAGCCCGGCAGATCTTTCAGTTCCTCCGGCCCGCGCGTGAACTCGGTGCCAAAGAAAGCACCGAGTTCGGCGAGGTCGCCGCGGCAGCGGCCGGGCAGAATAACCCGATCGAAGGCGCTGACATCGCCCAGCCGGCGGCGCAGCATAGCGGCGGTCAACAAGCCGGCGACGGCAATCCCCGGGACGCGGATTTCATAGGTGAAGCCGGGGTCGTCGATAGCCGCCAGGACGCGCGCGAGGCTCTTTTCGGCGAGCTTGCCGGTGACGAATAACAGGTGTTCACTCATCAGGGTCCGTGCCAGCATGATGCAGGCGTTTCAGTGTACGTCGAAATGCCCGACAGGCTGCTGGCAGCCTTGCTCCCGTCGCGCCGCTGGACTAACGTTGATTGGGCGATCTCATGACCAAGACAACTGGCCGGAGGACATCCATGTTCGAAAAAGAAACCGCAGCCGTCCAAACCCTGCTCCACCAGGATGCCAGCTTCAGGCGCCTGTACGACAAGCATGCGACGCTGAACGCCCAGGTCGATGAAATCACCTCGGGCGACCAGGCCAAGGATCCCCTGGATCTCGAGCTGATGAAGAAAGAAAAACTGCATCTGGCCGACCGCATGAACGACATCATCCGCGACTTCAAAGCCGATCACTGAGCGACGCTACCAGCAGCCCAGGTCCGTAGATAGCGACCGGCGCCACGCCGGTTACCCTCCGACTGAACACCCGGCCGGCGCACGCGTCTGCCGGGGCACCGTCTGCCGGCAGACCCGGCAACGCCACCCGCACCTGATTTATTCGAATGAGCTATATAATGCGACCCACTTATTCCGATCGGGTGCAACGGCATGAAGTTGCAGCAATTGCGTTACATCTGGGAGGTCGCGCGACACGGGCTCAACGTGTCGGCCACAGCTGAGAGTCTGTACACGTCCCAACCGGGAGTCAGCAAGCAGATCCGCCAGCTCGAAGAGGAGCTCGGCGTGCAGATCTTTCAGCGCGGCGGCAAGCACCTGGTCGACATCACGCCCGCCGGAGCCGCGATCCTCGAAGTTGCCGGACGCATTCTGGGCGAAGTCGAGAACGTTCGCCGTATTGCCAAGGACCATAGCGATTCCTCGCGTGGCAGCCTCGCCATCGCCACGACCCACACCCAGGCGCGCTATGTTCTGCCGCCGACCATCAAGCGCTTCATCGATGCCTATCCCGATGTGGCGCTGCACATGCATCAGGGAACGCCGATGCAGATCTCGGAATTGGCTGCAAACCGCAGTGTCGACTTCGCTATCGCCACCGAAGCGCTCGAATTGTTCGACAACCTGGTGATGCTGCCGTGCTATCGCTGGAACCGCAGCATCATCGTGCCGGATGGCCATCCCCTGACTGCCGTCGAGCCACTCACGCTGGCAGCGATCGCCGAGTACCCGATCGTGACCTACGTGTTCGGTTTTACCGGCCGCTCGCAGCTCGACCAGGCCTTCGCCTCGGCGGGACTCGAAGCGCGGCTGGTCTTCACGGCCGTCGATGCCGACGTCATCAAGACCTATGTGCGGCTCGGACTGGGCGTCGGCATCGTTGCCAGCCTCGCCTACGATGGCGAAGCGGATGCCGGGCTCACAGCCCTCTCCGCAGCCCATCTGTTCGACTACAGCGTGACCAAGATCGGTTTCCGGCGAGGCACTTTTCTGCGCACCTACATGTACGACTTCATCGGTTATTTTGCGCCGCACCTGACGCGTGAAGTAGTCGATCGGGCGCTGGCTACCGGCAATCGCGAACAGTTCGAAGGCTTGTTCGACGAACGCAGCCTGCCCGAGCACTGAAAGCGCCGGCCTTCCCCGCGCCTGTTCTGATCAGAGATCGCTCGCGGCCACCAGGCTGCTCGGCAGAAAGGTGCCGTGCGAAGAGAGATCGGTGAAACGGATCGCGCCGTCGTCCAGGGGCTCTATGATCAGGTGCATCCGCGAGACGTCCCGCACACCCGTGCCGACGACGACGTTACACACCGCATCGCGGCCGATGATGCTTTTGCCAGCCGCGAGTTCGTGGGTCTCGCCCTGATCGTCGACGATGCTGTAAGGGCTGTGATTGCGGAAAGTGAAGATATGCTTGGAGAGCTTGAATTCGAATTCTCCGTTACGCGCCGGGTGCACGATAACGGCTTCGCCCTTGGGCAGCCGCGTGAAGGCCTGCGGCGTGAGGTCGAGCGGCGCTTCGAGTGAGATCGAATCAAAGATGCTGGTTTCCTTGAGGACGTCGCGACCCTCGTTAGCCGGTTTCGCCGTGGATTGGACGGCGGGTTCCTGGCCGCGCTCACGGCCGTGTTCTCGCGTTTTGATCTTGTAGGTCTGCTTGATCACGTCCTGGCGTGAGCGCAGATATTGCATGTATTTGACGAGTGCGACCCGGCGCAGGTCGTCATAGTCTTCGTCCTGCTGATTCAGGGCCTTGAAGACGGCGCGCCAGTCGAAGTCGTTGGAAAAGACCTGGATGTCGATCTCACGGACGAGTTTGCCGATTTCGCCGGGGTGCTCGATGGAGCGTGACAGGATGTCGACGAAACGCTTCTCCACCGCCTTGATGCTCTTGGCCTCACGCTTGAGATCCTCGGGCGTGAGCATGATCAGATCAGCGAGTTTGCTGGCCGGAACGTTGGTGCGCCCGCCGAGGGCAAACTCGAATTCGGTCAGGGTGTTGAACGAAATTTCTTCACCATTGATGACCAGGGTGAGCGACTTGCCGAAGAGTTTGTCGAGCATAGTCAATTTCCGCGAGGTGGACCTCGGTATGAGCTGCCCGGCTCCGGTTTCGGGCGCGGGGGCACGGTGGCGCGGCAATGGTAGCAATGAAGACATATAACTGCAGTATAAAACGGCGTTC
Source organism: Gammaproteobacteria bacterium (assembly GCA_040904625.1). Taxonomy (GTDB): domain Bacteria; phylum Pseudomonadota; class Gammaproteobacteria; genus JACKNG01. The sequence goes on along the minus strand of JBBDTC010000074.1, from coordinate 23,695 downwards.
CCGCCGCCCCGGGCCGCGCGACGAGGAAGCGTGACGACCTTCACACAAGATTGTGAAGTTCTGTGACGCCTGCACCACGCCGGTGGCGCTGCGGGGCGGCGGCCCGCGCCGCCGCTTCAGCCGGTCTCCTTGACGTCCCGGTCCGGGCAGCTTGTTTCGCCCTCATGGTCATCGAGCGCACGCAGGCGGGCGCGACGGGCGTCCGGTTCCAGGTCGCCGATGGCCACAGCGGCGCGATGGAAAGCCGTGAAATCGTTCGCGCAGGCGGCAAGCAGGGCGTGAAACGCATCGACATGATCGTGATAGGTGGCGACCGCCGAGATCCGGGCATTATTCCAGGGTGTCTTGCCGAATCCGGTCGTGTCGGGTTTGCTGGTTCGCTCCCTGCGCAGTGCCGCATAGGCGGTCTCGAGCGCTTCGAACAGGGTTCTTTTGGCATCACGCTTGGCCGTGTCGTCGAGGTCGCTGGCATACAGTTCGCGTAGTGCTTCACGGGTATGCTCGATCAGCGCCAGGACGGCGCGTTCGCGCCGTCTTGCGGCCAGTACGGGAGCCGCCGTGCCATAGCGGTGTTCGTACCAACGCTCGAGCCCGGCCTCCGCGACGGCGGTGGCATAGCTCTCGTTGAACTTGGTGTCGTCGGCGACGTAGAGGCGCTGATGGGCGAGTTCGTGGAACACGATTCCGGCCAGTTCACGCTCCGGCCAGAACAGAAACGTGTTCAACACCGGATCATCGAACCAACCCAGCGTCGAATAGGCGGCGACACCGCCGACGAAGGTGTCGTAGCCGCGTGCGCGCAGCTCCGCAGCATAGCGCTCGGCGTGCCCGCGTCGGAAGAAGCCGCGGTAATCGAGGCAGCCGGCGACGAAGAAACAGGAGCGGTGCGGCTCGAACTCGAATTCCGGGGCGGCGAAGACGTTCCACACGACATGGTCACGTTCGAGATCGGCATAGTTGCGATAGCTGCCCGCGGCCGGCAGGGCCAGCGTGTGCTCGGCAAATGTGCGGATTTCTTCGACCAGGACCAATCTGGCCCGCGTGCGCTCATCGAGGCTCGATTCGGCCAGCAGGCGTTCGATGGGCTGCTCGCGGCGCCACATATTGAGCTGGCCGGCGACCGCTTGCATATAGAAGCCGGCGCTTGCGCAACCCGTGAGCAGGCCGGCCATCATCAACACGCACAGCGCCCGCCGGCCGCCGCGCCAGCCGCTCGTGGTGTCAGGTCTTGTCGGCGTATACATTTGGCTAGCAGTCTGTCGGACTTAGGCCGCATCTACTGCGGCGGTGGGATAGCGGCCCAAATGAACGCGCATTCTCGTTAAATAGCCCCACTATTCGCCTCGAATGCGCGTTCATTTGGCCTCGCTCTCCCACTCGCCTCGCGACGATGCCCTAAGTCCGACAGACTGCTAGGAGTCGATTCTAAGGGCCCGGGCGCGCAGCGGAAGGACAGGTCCGGTGCGTCTGAGCCTATACTGCGCGTAACCGTCCGAACAGCGCCGCCTCAGGCGGGATTTCCATGTATCAGACTTTGATTGCCTGCAGCGAACTTGCTGCCATTATCGATGACACAGACGTGATCGTGGTCGATTGCCGTTTCGATCTCGGCGCGCCGGCTGCCGCGCGCGCGGCCTGGCTCGAGGCGCATGTCCCGGGCGCCGTGTATGCCCATCTCGATGACGATCTGAGCGGCCCGCCGACCACCGACCGTGGCCGACACCCGCTGCCGCCGCCGGCGACGATTGCGGCGCGCTGTGGGCGTCTCGGTATCGGCGATGGCAGCCAGGTCGTCATCTACGACGACAGCCATGGCATGGTCGCCGCCCGCTTATGGTGGATGCTGCGTTATCTCGGCCACCGCCCCGTGGCCGTGCTCGACGGTGGTTGGCAGCATTGGGTCGCCAGTGGCTTGCCGGTGCGCGCGGGCGCAGAGTCGCATCCGCCGCGCGCACTCGGCGCGACACCGCAGGTATCGCGCCTGGTGCGTATCGAGGCTATCGACGAGGCCATGTGCCTGCTCGATGCCCGCGACGAGGCCCGCTACCGGGGCGAGTGCGAGCCCGTCGACCCCCATGCCGGACATATTCCGGGTGCATACAACCATTGTTGGCGGAACAACCTCGCCGAGGACGGGCGCTTCCTGCCGCCTGCCGCGCTGCGCGAACGGCTCACGCGCGCGCTCGGTCGGGCACCGGATGAATCGATTACCCACTACTGCGGCTCCGGCGTCTCCGCCTGCCACAATATCCTCGCACAATACATCGCCGGCGGCGGTGAGGCACGCCTCTACGCCGGTTCCTGGAGTGAATGGTGCCGCAGCCCGGAACACCGGGGTATGATGGACTGAGGCGTTTGCAGAGCTACCCCAGCGCTTGGCGTGCTGCGTAACCCGCATGGTGAACCGGATATGCTGAACACAGATCTCGAACGATGCACCGGACGCAACGCCCCCCTGCGCGGCGGCGCGTGGCGCCGGCTGGTCCACGGCCTGGTGCTGGGGCTGTTGGTGGTGAGCGGATCGATCGTCGCCGCACTGCCGGCCGATGTCATCCTGGTGCTCGACAATTCGGGCAGCATGCGCAGCAACGATCCGCAGTTTCTGCTCAAGCCCGCGGTGAACGGTTTCGTGACCGAACTCGACAGCGAAACCCGTGTCGGGATGATCATTTTCGATCACAAGGTGCACTATGCGGTACCGCTCGGGCCGCTCGACCCGGCGTCGCGCGAGGCCCTGGGACGCAGTCTCGAGGGGATCGATTACAGGGGGCAGTTCACCGACAGCCCGGCTGCCATCGAACGTGCCATCTACGCACTGAAGGCAAATGGCCGCGAGGACGTTGCGCGCGTCATCGTTTTCATGACCGACGGCATCGTCGATACGGGCAATGCCGGTATCGATGCGGAGAAGGCCGCGTGGCTGCGCGATGAACTGGCCACCGACGCCGCGAACAACGACATCAGGATATTCGGCATCGCGTTCACCGACGAGGCCGATTTCTTCCTGATCCAGTCGTTGGCGAAAAAAACCGAGGGCGAATATTTCCGCGCACCGCGGCCCGAGCAATTGGCCGACGTATTCGCCACCATCCAGCAGCGGCTCGCCGCGCCGCCAGTCTCCGCGCGACCCGGGCCGGCACCTGCACCGATGCCGGCAGTGGAGCCGGCAGTGGAGCCCGTCGCCGACAAGCCGCCGCCTGCCGCCGCGCCGGCAACCT
>JBBDTC010000074.1:1169-20377 GCA_040904625.1 Gammaproteobacteria bacterium | reverse complement strand
CCGGCAGTGGAGCCCGTCGCCGACAAGCCGCCGCCTGCCGCCGCGCCGGCAACCTGCCTCGACACCCTGTCCGCCGAGGAGCGCCTGGCGATGGAGGAAACGGCGCCGGAGGTCGGAATAACGGCTGAGGAAATGTGCCGTGAGATGGAGGCGGCCGGCGCCGGCTCGGTCATCGTGCATGCGCCACCGGATTCGGCAGCCACACCCGCGGCGGTGCCTGAAGACGATATCGTGGGTGTCGTCGTGGTCGTCGCGCTCGGTGTGTTGCTGCTGGTGCTGCTCGGCATCGTCGCTGTCATCCTCGTCCGTCGGCGACGGCTCAAAGGCCGCCCGGACACGGTGGCGACGCCGGTCAGTGGGGCGCGGGATCCGGAAGCCTACCTCGAGGACATTCAAGGCACGACCTCGGAGGGCCGGGTTCGACTCGGATCGCGGCCCTTGCTGATCGGGCGGGTTGCCGGCACCGATCCCGAGCATGTCGACTACTTCGTGATCGACAAGGGCACCGTGGGACGACGACATGCACTCATCCAATACCGTGATCTCGCGTTCTGGCTGAGCGACCAGGACAGCGTCAATGGCACGTTTCTGAACGGTGAACGCATCAGCAGTGAGCGTCGCCTCAAACATGGTGACCGAATCAAGTTCCACAAGTACGAGTTCCAGTTCAGCATGCCGGAGCTCGAGGCCGCGGATCACACCGTTTTCGCCAGCTCACATGACGCGACCATCGCGGCCGATGCCACGCAGATTCACGGAACCGTCGCCACGGCGGCGGCCGCGATCAGCGCGGTTCCGCCGCGGCACAGTGATGAAGACGATATGTTCGACATCACCGCCGAAGGACCAACTGAAGATGGCGATCCCGATGAGGGGCTGTTCGCCGCCGCCGATGAGCCTGCTCGACCGGGCGTGCCGGCCGCTGACGACATGTTCGATGCCGAAGGTCCGACCGAAATGCCCGCCCGACCGGTCGAGGCATCCGCCGATGACGGCGGCATGGCGGGATTCTCGAATCATTCGGCAACCGGTTCGGGTGATGCCTTCGATGATGAAGCCTCGGCTTTTTTCGATGACGATCTGGGCCCGCCCGTCGCCGACGAAGACCGGGCGGCGTCTTTCTCGAGTGCTGCCGACGCCGGGGACGACGACGAATTTGCCACCGTGTTGCCGGATGCGCCGGCGAGTGCGGACAGCGGCGTGTTCAGCGAATCGGAGACTCTCCTGCCCAACGCACCCTATGCGGACGGCGATACGTCGGCAACGGCAGTCGACATCAGCCTGGACGAATTCATGGAAACGGAGTCGTTCTATAGCCAGATGCCGGACGACGACGACCGCGCCGACGCCACGCTCATGCCCGAGCAGGTCCCGAACGAGGTCACGATGACACCGGAATACGGTGACATGTTCGAAAGTACCGGCCTCCACTCCGCTGCCGATGCAAAAACCGATGACGAGGAAGACGACGAGGAATCCGAGTCGCCGACCCGGTTTCGCGATTGAGCGCTCTGCTGCGTCTGCGTGCTTGTCGATAAGCGGCATGCGGCGCGCATTCGATTTGCTGGCCTTGCTGGCCGACGGCACAGAGCACAGCGGCGCCGAGCTGGCAGCGGCGCTGGGTATCAGCCGGGCGGCAGTTTGGAATCACGTCAAACGCCTGCGCGAAGAAGGCCTCGATATCCACGCGACCCCAGGCCAGGGTTATCGTCTGTGCGGAGGTTTCGATGCACTCGACGCCGCCGCCATCGGCGCGCAGTTGCAGACCTGTGCCTGCACTGCCTGGCTGCAGATCGACGTACTGACCGTCACCGACTCCACCAACGAGCGGCTGCTGCGCGCGCAGAGCGAAGGCGACATACACGGCCACGTGCTGTTGGCGGAGTATCAGAGCGCTGGGCGTGGGCGCCGCGGCGATCGCTGGATTTCCCCGCCCGGCAGCGGTTTGTGTTTTTCCGCTGCCTGGCGCTTCGATGTACCTCCGCCGACGTTCTCCGCGTTGAGCCTGGTCGTCGGTCTCGCCCTGGTGCACGTGCTGCAGGCGGAAGGTATTACAGAAGCGCGACTCAAATGGCCCAATGACATCGTCCGCGGGGGCGCCAAACTCGCCGGTATACTGATCGAGATGCGCGCCGAAGCCGGTGGTCCTTGCTGCGTGGTGATCGGTATCGGGCTGAACATCGCGCTCTCGCCGGCGGCGCGGGCGCGTATCGACCGTCCCAGCGATGATGTCTCTGCGGCCACTGGCGCCGCGCCGTCCCGCAATTCCCTCGCTGCACGCCTGCTCGCCGGTCTGGCCGCGGCGCTCGAACGATTTGCCCAGCACGGATTCACGCCTTTCCGCCAGCAGTGGTTGACTCAGGACGCCTTGGCGGGCCGTCAGGTCACGCTCGATCTCGGTCATCGCCAGGTCAGTGGACGTGCGCGCGGCGTCGACGAGTATGGGGCTTTACTCATCGAGCACAGCGGCCGGTGCGAGCGCTTTCTGTCCGGTCATCTGACCGCGGTGTAATTCTTCGTGCTGCTGCTCATCGACATCGGCAATACGCGTATCAAGGCCGCAGCCTGGCATGGCGGTGAGCTCGAGGCATTGCCCGCCCTGCCGACCGCAGCAGCGACGGACTGGCGGCCGTGGTTGGCCGACCTCCGGCCGAGCGGGCAGCCGCGCCGCGTTCTGGTTTCGAACGTTGCCGGGATCGAAGTGGCCGGTGAGCTGGCCCGGCACGTGTTCGATACCTGGGGTATCGAGGCCGAGTTCGTCGTCCCGACGCGCCGCTGCCACGGCATGACGACGAGCTATCGCGAGCCCGCACGACTCGGCGTCGATCGCTGGCTTGCGGCGCTCGCCGCCTGGCACCTGCACCCCGGCGCCGTGGCAGTGGTCGATCTCGGCACCGCGTTGACCATCGATGTGGTCGACACCGGGGGGCGACATCTTGGTGGTCTGATTGCCCCGGGGCTGGAACTCATGCGGACCAGCCTTACCCGGGGCACGGCGCAGCTCGCGAGCACCGGCATCGCCGCAGTCGCGGGTTTCGGTACCAACACCGAGGACGGTATTTCGCTGGGATGCTGGAGCGCGGTTGCCGGCTTGCTGCGGGAAACGCGCGCACGGGTGAACCGTACACCCGGCTGTGACGATGCCGTCTGGTTTCTGACCGGCGGCGGTGCCTCGGACATCCAAGGCATGTTCGACTGGCCCGTGCAGTGCAGTCCCGATCTGGTCTTGCGCGGGCTGGTCGTGAGCGCCGGTGAAGCGCTATGAAATGGTTGTTCATCTCACTGCTGGCGGTGAATCTCGGGCTGTTCGGCTGGCAGTACGACCGCCGGGTCGCGCACAGCTTGCGCGAGGCCGCGGACCGTAAACCCGCATTGACGGGCGCGCCGCCGCTGCAACTGCTGTCCGAGCTCGAGTCCTTGCCGCCGCAAAAATCGGATAGCGGGCAACCGGCGATAGCCCCGGTAGACGAAATCCGCGACCATATCGAGGCTGCCGATCATTGCCTGGACATCGGCCCGTTCGATGAAGCCGCTGCGCGCGATCGCCTCCGCGACTGGCTGCGCGACTTCGTCGCGCGCCTGCAGACTCGCACCGAAACCGTACGCAAACGCCGCTTCTTCTGGGTCTATCTCGAGCCGGGTTCCGAAGAATCGGCGCGCCGCAGCCTCGACGACCTGCGTCAACGCGGGGTCACCGACTACATGCTGATCCGGCGCGGAGAAATGAAGAACGCCATCTCGCTCGGATTGTTCCGCTCGCAGGACTCGGTCAACCGGCGGCTGGCGGAAATGAGCGAGCAGGGCTATCAGCCAGTCGTCGTGCCGCGTTTCGAGACCAGCGAACGGCATTGGGTGACAGCGCAAATCGCGGCCGAATTCGACGACGATCTCGAGCTGCCCGAGGCCCTGCTCGCCGGCGCCAGTGCGCAGGCCATTGCCTGCGACGAACTCGCCGGACTGGGTACCGATACGCCGCCGTGACGCTGCGACCCGATATCGCGCGGCGCAGCACACCGTTGCCCGATCGCAGGTCGCCTGGTGCATTCATCCCGTTTCGATCAGCACGATGAGTTCATCTATGAGCAGATATGCAGAGTGCATCGATAATACAAGACGAATCGAGAACGGGCCGCCGCGCGGGCCGGGGCATCGGTGCACTGCGCAAGTGACGGCCGCGCTGCGCATGGAGAGAAATGTATGGCTCTAGCCAATGATCTGGAGGCGTATCGGGAAGTCGTCGGTCTCGTCGGGCTGGCCATCGAGACCGTCGGCGTGGCGGTCATCGTGGCGGGGACGATGTATTCGCTGTGGCGTTTCGCCGCGCGTACGCAGCCCTGCGGCGCCCGCTCTTACACGTATCTGCGCCAGGATGTCGGCCGCAGCATCCTGCTCGGGCTCGAATTCTTCATCGGCGGCGACATCGTGCGCACGGTCGCGGTGACGTTGAGTCTCGAGAGCGTTGCCCTGCTCGGGTTGATTGTGCTCATCAGGACGTTTCTCAGCATGGCGCTGCACGTGGAGGTCGAAGGCTGCTGGCCATGGCAGCTCCGGGCCGACGCTGACGGGCGGTCGGCCCGCCCGGGAGAGGGGTAAGGGTCCTAAGACAACGCCCGGACGGCATACGGCAGTGGCGCCGTGCCGCGCCACTGCCGGCGCTCGGTCAGGCCGCGATCTCGACCAGCTCGACGGCGAAGACGAGATCTTCGCCGGCCAGCGGATGATTGGCATCGAGCTTGACCGTCTCGTCGCCCACTTCGACCACACGCAGGCGCAACACCTGGCCGTTCTGGCCGCTGGCCTGGAGTTCGATGCCGACCTGCAGTTCGACGGTATCCGGGATCTGCTCGCGAGCCACTTCGTGGATGGCTTCCTCATGGCGCGGGCCGTAGGCTTCGCCAGATTCGATGGTGACGGTCTTGGTATCGCCGACGGTCATGCCTTCGATCTGGCGCTCGAGTCCCGGGATGATCTGCCCTTCGCCGATGGTGAATTCGAGGGGATCGCGTCCGCTCGAAGTGTCGAACTCGGTGCCGTCGGTGAGGGTCCCGGTGTAATGGATGCGAACGGTGTCGCCGGTCTTTGCTTGGCTCATAGTTGTCCTCTCGGTATTGCCTGGCAGGGATACGAGGCCGGCGCATACGCTGCGCGCGGCACCCTGCGAAAGTGTCGCGAGAGGCTAACATATTGATTGGCACACTGCCCGGGCGCCCGCGATCGCGCCACCGCCAGGCGTCCCGCCGAGCCCGTCTGCAAGCGGCGGCGCCCGCTGCTGCCGGCCCGGCCCGCATTGTGCGCTGCATGATTGGTCTGCCGCGGGATTGCGCGTATCGTCCAAGCGGCCCTGAAGGCATCCCGTATTTGCCTGATCGGTAATGTTTGATTCTCTTTGGTACCGCACGCCGCAGCCGCGAGCGCTGCAGCGGACGCGCCATCGTGCGCCGCTCGGAAAGTCCCGGTCGTGGGGGCGATGCGGCTTTTCGTGCATCGTCTCGCAGCCACGGATGCAGACTGCGGGATTGCGGTCGCAGTCCGACAGGCTGCTGAAGGAGGGCTTACGCAGTCCATGGGTATTCTGGTCAACATCGACAACGGTGGTACGTTCACCGATGTCTGCATCAGCGACGGCGACAAGGTCATCCACGCCAAGGCGACGACGACGCCACACGATTTGACGCAATGCTTTCTCGACGTCCTCAAGCGCGGTTCACGGGAACTGTACGGCGAGGAGGACGCGGCGCGACTGATCCGCGAAGCGGAATGTCTGCGCTACTCGACGACCTCCGGAACCAATGCGGTGGTCGAGCACAAAGGCACGCCGGTGGCGCTGCTGGTCGATACCGGTGCCGAGTCGACGGTGCAGGCTGCGCTCGATCGGCTCGGCGACAATGCCTTATGGCAGGCCATGGTGCCGCTCGCGCCGGCCGCCGTCACCGTCGCGCCGGACGGCAGCATAGACGCCAACGAGCTGACGCAAATCGTCAACAAGCTGCTGGCCCAGGGTGCCTTGCGCCTGGTCGTGGCACTGAGTTCGGAACTCGCCGAGCAGAACGTCAAGGCGACCCTGCTCGATCGCTACCCGCGTCATCTGCTGGGGGCGATTCCTTTCCTGATTTCGACCGAACTCGCCCGCGACGCCGACCTCGCGCGGCGCACCCTGACCGCAGTCATCAATTCCTATCTCCATCCCGGGATGGAGCATTTCCTCTATGGCGCGGAAAACATCTGCAAGGCGCAGCACCTGAAGCGCCCACTGCTGATATTCCGTAACGATGGCGACTCGGCGCGCGTGGCCAAGACGACGGCGATCAAGACCTGGGGCTCGGGACCGCGCGGCGGGCTCGAAGGCGCGCTTGCCTATGCGCGGCACTACGGCCTCGACGCCTTGATAGCGATGGATGTCGGCGGTACTACCACCGACATCTCGGTCGTCGCCGGACAGAGTGTCACTCTGCGCGCCTACGGCGAGATCGAGGACGTGCCGATTTCTTTCTCGCTGCCGACCATCCACAGCTACGGGCTCGGCGGCAGTTCGGTGGTGCGCGTCGTCGATGCCGCCATCCGCATCGGTCCCGAATCGGTCGGGGCATCGCCCGGTCCGGCCTGTTTCGCGCGCGGCGGTACCGCGGCGACCCTGACCGACGCACTGCTCGTGGCCGGCGTTCTCGATGCCGCGCACTACCTCGGAGGTGAACTCGTGCTCGACCGCGAACGTGCCGGGCAAGCCATCGGGCGCGCGGTGGGCGAGCCGCTGGGCTGTGGCGAGGCCGCCGCGGCCGTCGCGGTCATCGCCGCTTTCCAGCAGGCTGTCGGGGTCGAACTCGGCGACGCCCTGCTGCGCAGCGGATGCACGCCGGCGCAGACGACTTTACTCGCCTACGGCGGCGGCGGCCCGATGATCGCCACCGGTATTGCGGCGGCTGCGGGTATCCGCCGTGTGGTGGTGCCGCGTTTGGCGGCGGTCTTCAGTGCCTTCGGCATCGGCTTCAGCCATCTCGCCCATGAGTACCAGGCCCCGCTCGACGGCGATGCCGATGCGCTCGGTGCCGAACTGATGGCCCGTGCGCGCCGCGACATGTACGGCGAAGGCGTCGATCCGGATACTTGCCGCTACGACGTCTCGCTGTGGTCGGTCAACGGCGAGGACGTCGTCGAGCGTCCGGTCAACGGCCAATTGCCGGCACTGCCGGAGGGCGAAAGCGAACCCCGCCTCACTGTACGCGCCGTCCACGAATTGCCGGCATTGAACCTGCTGGCCGACGCTGCCCGCGACTGGCAGCCCGCCGCAACGGCCGGCGAACTCAGTCTCGATATCGATGGTGCGGGCCGTCATGCGGTCGCGCTCATCGAAGATACGGCGCTGGTACCCGGCGTGGAAGTTGCCGGGCCCGCGCTGGTCCGCGGCAGCTATCTGACATGCATCGTCGATACCGGCTGGCGCCTGCGCGTACCCAGCAACGGCGATCTCCTGCTCGAGGTGCAATGAACATGGCTGCCAACCGCATCGCGATAACCGAATATCTCGAGATCGATCTGTCCCGGGAGCGGTGGCATTGCCGCCGCTGCGATCACGACATCGGCCCGGCGCGCGAACCCTACAAGGAGGGCTTGCTGGTCTACGAACGCGATCCGCGTGAGATCCATCGGCCGATCCTGGACGCGAGCCGCTATGAATTCACCTATGCGCCCGATCCGAAATGGTGCCGCATCATCGAGTTCTACTGTCCCGCATGCGGTACGATGATGGAGAACGAGTACCTGCCGCCAGGCCACCCTCTGACCAACGACATCGAACTCGATATCGACAAACTGAAGGCCAGACACCAGCACGGGGAGGACGCCGGCGATGCGACGGGTTAGCGTAGATATCGGCGGCACCTTCACCGACTGTTTCCTCGCCTACGACGGGCAGTATGTCGAAGCGAAAGCGCTGACGACGCATCATAATCTGGCTTCTGGCTTCATGGACGCCCTGGCCAATGCCTGCGCTGAAGTGTGTCTCCCGGTGCAAGACGTGCTCAGTTCGGTCGACGCCGTTCGCTACGCCACGACGCTCGGCACCAACTCGCTGATCGAACGCAAAGGGCCGCGGATCGGGCTGGTGACGACGGCCGGCTACGAATCCTCCGTGCCCCTGATGCGTGCACGGGGCTACGGCGACGGCCTCTCGCAGGCCGAGCAGACCGATCTGCCGGGCGCCGACCGGCCGCGGCCGTTGGTGCCGATCCCGATGATCGTCGGCATCGAGGAGCGCATCGACTACAAGGGCATGGTGTGCCTCACGGTCGACGAGGACAATGTCCGCGCGCAGGTCCGCAGGCTCGTCGACCAGGGCTGCCAGGGCTTCGTCGTCGCGCTGGTCAATGCCGTGGTCAATCCGCTGCACGAGAAAGAGGTCGAGCGCATCATCCTGAGCGAATACCCGACGCATGTGCTCGGCGCCCTGCCTATCGTGCTCTCCCACCGCGTCGCGGGACGCAAGGCGGAATATTCGCGCACCATGTCCGCCGTGCTCGATGCCTACCTGCACGATCAGATGTACCACGGCATGTCTTCGCTCGAGGTGGCGCTGCGCCAGAACGGTTACACCCGGCCGATGCTGCTCGTCCACAACACGTCGGGTATGGCCCAGCTCAATTCCACGCATGCTCTGCAGACCATCCATTCCGGACCGGTGGCCGGCCTGGAAGCGACCGACTACCTGTCCGAACAGTTCGCGGAACCGAACATCATCGCCACCGACATGGGCGGGACGAGCTTCGACATCGGCCTGGTCACCGCCGACGGGGTCAAGTTCTACGACTTCAACCCCGTCATCGATCGTTGGCTGGTGTCGACGCCGATGACCTATCTCCATACCTTGGGCGCCGGCGGTGGTTCCATCGCGCGCTACGATCGTCTGTGGGGAGCGGTCGAAGTGGGGCCGGAATCGGCCGGTTCCGATCCGGGCCCGGCCTGTTACGGCCGCGGCGGCAAGTTGCCGACCACGACCGACGCCAATCTGGTGCTCGGCTACCTCGATCCCGACAACTACGCCGGCGGCACCATCAAGGTCAACCGGCGCCGTGCCGAGCGGGCGATAGAAGAGCATGTCGCCGGGCCGGCCGGCATGACGCTGCTCGACGCGGCCAAGGCGATCAAGCGCAAGGTCGATGCCAACATGGCCAATGCGATCTTCAAGGAAGTCGCGGTCAAGGGCTACAACCCGAAGAATTTCGTCATCCTGAGCTACGGCGGCGGCGGCCCCATTCACGCCTGCGGTTATGCTGCCGAGATCGGCGTGTCGAGTATCCTCATCCCGCCGTTCAGTTCGGTGTTCTCGGCGCTCGGCGCCGGCAACATGAATCAGCTGCACATCCACGAGAAGTCGCTGTACCTGATGCTCTACGACGCGACTTTCCGCAGCGTGCTCGAAGACTACCAGGTCTTCAACGCGACGGTGGAGGAACTCGAACAACGCGGCCGCGAGGATCTCATCCGCCAGGGTGCCGCGCTGAGCGCGATCCGCACCCGGCTCGAACTCGACATGCGCTACGGTAACCAGCTCGCGCAGGTCAGCGTGGTCAGTCCGATCGACCGGCTGCGCTCTGCGCAGGACGTGATCACACTACTCGATCGCTTCAGCATCAATTATGCCCAGCGCTTCGGCGAAGGCAGCCAGGCGCCGGAAGCCGGAGTCCGTATCAATGTCATTCGGGTGGTGTCCTACATCGAACACGAGAAGCTCACGCTCGAGCGCTCGCGGGCGTCGAACGACCTGAAACCCGCGGCGCGGACCGAACGGCCGTGCTATTTCCCGCAGACCGCCCAGCCGTTGACGACCCCGGTCTACGACCATGCCGCCGTCACCGAGGGCATGCATGTCGCCGGCCCTGCTTTGATCGAAACCCCGCGGACGACGTACCTGGTCGAACCCGGCTGGACTCTGACCATGGGCAGGATGGGCTCGGCATTGATGGAAAGGAGCGCGTGAATTCGCGCGCGACAACACTCTAATAGAGGTAACTGAAATGGGTGGTGACCAGGAAAAATCAGTCATCGAGAAGTTTCTCGAAGACAATGTGCTTTTCCTCGGGCCCGATCCCGAGATCATGGAAGACCACAGCGTCGCACCGGTCTCGGCGCGTGAACTCGAGGCGCTGCGTCGTTTCGACGATGCCGACCGGATCAACCTCGTTCGACACAAATTGCAGACGGCGTGCAACGAATCGTTCGACATGGTCGAGCAGATGGGCGCGGCGCCCGGCGCCAAATGGGGCGATTTGATATCGGGCCTGTGGACCATGCATGGCGACCTCGCCATGGCCAGCATGGGGGGTGTACTGATCTTCTCGGTGCTGACCCAGCACCCGTGTAAGTTCATCCTCAAGTACTGGAAGGATGACCCGACGGTCGGTCTCGCGCCCGGCGACATCTTCATGCACAACGATGCCCGCTACGGCAACATCCACAATACCGATCAGAGCCTGATGATCCCGGTTTTTCACGACGGCGAGCTGATCTGCTTCACCGGCGCCATCGTCCATGAAGGAGAGAACGGGGCCTGCGAGCCCGGCGGCATGCCGTCGGCCGCCGAATCACCGTTCGACGAAGGACTCAAGATGTCGCCGTTCAAAGTCGGCGAGAATTACACTTTCCGGCGCGACATCATGACCTTCCTGCAGAATTCGGTGCGCGAGCCGAAGCTGCAGCTCGAAGGCATGAAGTCCAAGCTCTTCGCCGCCATGCGCACGGAGGCAAGGGTGCGCGACGCCATTGCGGAATACGGCGTCGACGCCGTGGTCGCGACGCTGCGCAAGACCTTGACCGATACCGAGCAGGAAACCCGCCGGCGCCTCACCACCTGGCCCGATGGCAAGGTGCGCACCAACCTCTTCGCCGACGGCACGCTGCGCGAGAACTGTTTGATCAAGATCCGCTGCGAGCTGCACAAGCAGGGCGACGAACTCATCATCGATTTTCGCGGTTCGAGTCCGGAGTTTCTCAATCGCGCCAACAACACCGTGCTGGCCTCCTTGAAAGGCATGCTGGCGCAGGAATTCCTCAGTTTCGTGTGGCCGGATCTACCGCGTAACCAGGCGGTTTTCGCACCCATGACGGTGCTCACCGATCCCCGCTCTGCGCTGCATTGCTCAGCCGATGCGCCGAACGCGCAGAGCATGATGACTTTCTTTCCCGGCTTCACCGCCATCCAGATCGGCGTGCCCAAGTTTCTCTACAGCGCCGGCCATCGCGCCACCGACGTCATCGCCGGCTGGTACAACATGATCGTCACCTTCATCTATGGCGGTGTGAACCAGTACGGCGAACTGGTCGGTAACGTCTGCGCCGATTTGAACGGTATGGGCGGTGCCGCACGCTGGAATCGTGACGGCGAACACTCGATTGCGCCGATATTCGCGCCCATGGCCGACATCGGCGAGCAGGAGCTGATCGAAGAGGAAGTGCCGTTGATGAAGATCGTCCCGCATCGTCTGATGACCGATGCCAACGGCTTTGGCAAGTATCGCGGCGGGCACGGCTATCAGCAGATCGCGACCATGAAGGAATCCTCGATGTGGGGCTACATGTGTTGCTCGATAGGCTCCAAGTTCCCGACCACCATGGGCATATTCGGCGGCTATGCCCCGGGCTGCTATCCGCTGTGCAAGGTGCGCGGAGTCAACGTGTTCGAAGTCATGAAAGATCAGCGCGATCTGCTGCGCTTCCGCATCGAGGACATCATGAACGACCGCCCGTTTCCGGACGCGAAGTATTCCACGCACCATATGGGGTTGCAGCTCGAGTTCGCCAATCCCGGCGAGCTGTACATGATCACCCAGGGTTCAGGCGGTGGTTACGGTGATGTGCTCGAGCGCGATCCGGAAGCGGTGACGCGCGATTTCCAGGATGAACTGATTTCCATGAACACGGTTGAGAATATCTACCACGTGGTGCTCGACCCCAACACCGGCGCGGTCGATCTTCCGGCAACGGAAGCAGCCAGGCAGGCCGAGCGCGAGGCCCGCAAGCGACGCGGCAAGCCCTACAAGGCCTTCGTTGCCGAGTGGGAGACCGCTGAGCCGCCGGCGGATGTGCCTTACTACGGCTCCTGGAAGGATCGCGATGTGCTCTATCGCGGATCGCCCGACGATACCTGTCCGGCCGATGCCATTGTGCCCATCATGATGCGGGATCCGAAAGACGTTCGTATCGAGGCACTGGAGCGGGAGCTCGATATGCTGCGTGGTAGGTCGTGAGTGCGCCGCGGCCGTGGTGTGCCCGTGGCTGAGTCGCGCCTGCGGGCGTGGCTCGCCGGTTCCGCGTCGAGTCTGGTGTGGGTCGAGTTCGAGGCCTACGCGCGGCGGGTCTTCGCCGCGGCCAATGCCGACTGGTATGGCGATGCGACGAGCTACGCCGCGGCTCTCGGCCAGGCTCAAGCGGCGTTGGGCAGCGACTGCACGAGCTTCGATCTGCTCGCGCCCTATCTGACACAGGAACCCCAGGGCAAGGACGCCCTGCTTGAAGCACTGGGCGCTCCGGCGACAGCTGCGTTCATCGACCAGGTGCTCGATGCGCTGCTGCATCGCCATGCCGGCAAACTCGATCTGGTCTTACTGGTGCGCGCCCCGGCCGATCTCCTCGGGCGTGTGGCAGCGCCGTCCTTCGATGACCTCGACGACATCGCGCTGGCACTGACCGAACTCATCCGGCGGCATGCGCAGCGCCCCCTGGCCGGCCTGGTCATCGACAAGCAACATGGTGCCTCGTTGAGCGCCGACGAAGTCGACGCCTATGAACCCTTGATCGGCGCGGCGCGTCATTATCATTGGGTGACGGGTTGCGCCTTCGCTGCGGTCAGGGACGGCACGGCAACGGCGGGGAGCCTCGACCTCGATTTACTTTTGTTCCCGGAGACTCCGCTCGAGAGACTCCCTGAAGCCAGCGCTAAGCTGCGTTATGCCGGTGGTCTCGATAGCGCATTCTGGGCGGGGCACGGAGCCGGCTCGCGCCGGCTCGCGCCGGCCCTGGCCTACGGCCGGATCCCGGCCCTGGCGGAGCCCGAGACCGTGCTGTCGGCGTTGCGTGAGTTGCGCACCTGAGCGGGCATGCCCGGGGCTAGTTCGAGGAGCGCAGCTTATCGCGAATAAATGGGCATCGCAGATGACAACGTTTCTGCCGCCAGCGGGCAGTGCAGCCACTTTCGCAGAGCTTGCTGAGTTCGTTGACACGTCGAAAGGCCGCCCCTATAGTCGATTCTCCCGAGCAAGCCACGGCGCCTGAATGGTAGCCCATGTCAAGGTCGGGCGCGCACACAATAAATTTGTGATAATCGGGCCAGCCGCTGCGGTATGAGCACCGCACGAGGGGCCCGCGTCATCACACGGGGAAGAATGTCGGCGACGTGCAATACGTCTCCGCAGTCCATGTAACGAAATCATTTTGAGCGCGGCACAGCATGCTGCGTGCACTCGGGGTAGGGGAGTCAAATCCATGAAATTCAGTCGCTATGGCTTAGCTGCGTTCACGCTGAACAATCGTCTGCTCGTAGCCGGCATTCTTTTGGCCATCACGGCATTTTTCGCCGTCGGTTTGACCAAGGTCGAACTCAAGACCATCTTCTCTGACCTCTTCCCCAAGAACCACCCCTTCGTCCAGACCTACCAGGACCACCCCAATTTCGGCAACCCGCTGACGGTGACGATGATGGTCAAGGTCAAGGAGGGCACGATTTACAACCCCGAGACCCTGGCCAAGGTGTGGCGTATGACGCGCGACATCGACCTCTCGCCGTCGGTCGATCACGACCAGATCCTGTCGATCACCACGGAAAAGGCCCGCTACGCCGAAGCCACGCCCTATGGCATCGATATGCGCCCGTTGATGGAGGACAAGGCACCCGAGACACAAGAGGAGATCGACGCCTTCATCGCCGCGGTCGACAAGGCGCCGAATGTGCGCACCTTCCTCATCTCCGAAGACGAAACCGCGACCATCATTACCGCCACTTTCATCGAATACTCGCTAGATTACGGCAAGACGTTCGAATACGTGCAGACCATGGTGGAGAACGAGCGCGACGCCAAGCATGACGTCTACGTCGCCGGCCAGCCCATGCTGACCGGCTGGGTCTACCGCTACCAGGTGCAGATGCTGTCGATTTTCGCCATTACTGCCACGGCGCTGTTGCTCTCGCTGTTCGTCTACATGGGCAACGTGCCCGGCGTGGTTACCCCGCTCGCGGTCAGTATCATCGCCGCCATCTGGGGTTTCGGCTTCGTCGGCTGGATCGGCGATCCCGTCGAGCCGCTGATCATGGTGGTGCCGCTGCTGCTGGTGGCCCGCTCATTCAGTCATTGTGTGCAGTTCATCGAGCGCTATTACGAGATCTATTACGAAATCAAGGACCGGCGCAAAGCGGCGGAACTTGCGCTCAGTGTCATGATGGCGCCCGGCGTGCTCGGCATCGTGACCGACGCCGCGGGCCTGTTCCTGATCGCCGTCGCGCCGATTCCGGTCATGGAGCGGTTCGCCATCTTCTGCGGCTTCTGGGCCGCCATTTTGGTGCCGACCAACATGTTCCTGACGCCGATCCTGCTGTCGTATTTCCCGCCGCCGCGCAATGTCGCCAAGCTCATCGGCAAGAGCGAAGAGAAATCCTGGCACGACGGCATCATCCGCCTGCTCAGCAGGATTGGCAGCGTCTCGCACGGCGCCGCTGCCCGCATCACCACGCCGATCGTGGTCGTGCTGGCGATTTTCGGCGTCTCCATGATGTTGCAGATTCAGGTCGGCAATCCCGTCGAAGGCAGCAATCTGCTCAAGGAGAGTTCGGAATTCAATACCGCGGTGCGCGCGGTAAACGCGCACTTCCCGGGCTTGATGACGCTGGAAGTCGTGTTCGAGGGCAAGGAGAAGAACAACCGCTTCCTGACCACTTCGCCGGAGGCGATCGGCCGCATGTACCAGATGCAGCGCTTCCTCGAATCGCAGGATCCGCCGCCCGAAGCGACCCTGACCTGGGCCGACTACCTGCCTGAAGCGAACCGGCTGTTCTCCGGCGGCAACCCCAAGTGGGCGCCGCTCAATACGGACTCGGAGTCGATCAGCGCTGCCGTCAACGCGCTCATGGTCGGCTCGAGTCCCAAGGCCTATTCCCATGTCACCGACTTCACCATGTCGAACGGCACCCTCTCGCTCTGGTACAAGAACAACAAGCAGGAAACCGTCGATACGGCGCTCGAGCAGACCCGAGCCGGTCTCGATCTGATCGGCCTCGACCACGAGGACTACCGGGTACGCTGCTGTACCGGCGCGATCGCATTGCAGCAGTCGGTCAACGATACGGTCGATCTCTACCAGTGGTACATCCTGGGATTGCTCAATCTGGTCATCCTTGCCACCTGCAGTTTTGCCTACCGCTCGTTCGTCGCCGGCATTCTGCTGCTCATTCCGGTGAACTTTTCCAACGTGCTGCTGGCATCGGTCATGGTCATGATGGGGATCGGCCTCGACGTCAACAGCCTGCCGATCGCGGCCATCGGTATCGGCGTGGGCATCGACTACGGTATTTACCTGTTGAGCCGTATCTGCGAGGAGTTCCGTGACAACCAGCATCACGGCGATGCCATCCAGGCTGCGGTGACGACGACGGGCAAAGCCATCTTCTTTACCGCGACCATCGTGCTCATCGGCATCCTGCCGTGGTATTTCCTGTCCGAGCTGAAGTTCCTGGCCGACATGGGCCTGCTGCTGGTCATGATCATGTTGATCAACATGGTCATCGCGCTGGTCGTGCTGCCGTTGCTGGTCTATCTGTTCAAGCCGAAATTCATCGAGCGCGAGCATATGATCCTGTCCGAGCACGTGGATCTGTCGACGCTGGTGGCTGGGCATGATGCCCCCGCGAAATCCTGAACCCATCAAGACAATCGGATCCACTGAACATGAATAGAACTACGTCAATCGCCCGCGCCGCGCGTGTGCTCCCCGCCATCGTGTTCGGCCTGGTGCTGGGCTCGCCGCTCGCCGCACAGGAACCTGCCGACGCGGAGGCCGCCATCGAGATAATTCATCAGGGCATCCCGCACGATGCCCTCTACGCCCTCGACATGAGCGGTGAACGGGGCCTGGCCGTCGGCAACTTCGGGCTGATGTTGGAAACGACGGACGGCGGGCGCAGCTGGAAGCTGCTCGAACCGGTAACCACGCTCGCCCTGCTCGGCGCGGCGACTGCCGGCCAACGTCAACTCGTGGTGGGCCAGCAGGGCTTTGCCATGGTGCGCGAACAAGGGGGGGAGTGGACGACTATCGATACCGGCCTGACCGAGCGTTTGCTCAACGTCGATATGAACGAGTCGGGCCTGGCCATCGCCGTCGGCGAATTCGGCTTTATCGGCCGCTCGCGTGATTTCGGCGCGACCTGGGAATCGATCGCCGTGGATTGGGCCGAACACAACGAGGAGGGCTATGAGCCCCACCTTTACGGCTCACTGGTGCTCGAGGACGGCACCATCATGATCACCGGCGAATTCGGTCTGATTTTGCGTTCGAACGATGGCGGCGACACCTTCACGGCCGTCAATCGCGGTGAAGCATCGGTGTTCGACGTCTTCCTCGCCCGCGATGGCAGCAATGTCGGCTACGCCGTCGGCCAGGAAGGCCTGGTGCTGCGCACGGGAGATCGCGGCGACTCGTGGCAACAGCTCGACGTCGACACCGACGCCAATCTCCTCGGCGTGTGGACCGGCAACGGCGAGGTCGTGATCACCGGCATTCGCGCCATGCTCCGCAGCAGTGACGACGGCGCGACCTTCACCGGCACGGAAGACATCAACGTCATCCGCACCTGGTTCCAGGGCGTTGCTGCCGGGGTGGCCGAGACCCAGACCGGCGAGAAGGGCTTTCTGCGCGAACAGAGCGTCTATACCGTCGGCAATCGCGGCACCATTGCGCGTATCCTGCGCTGACAGCGGCCAGGCGGCCTGCGCCGGTTCCGCCGGCGGCAATTAGAAAGACCGGCCCGGGTGCCGGTCTTTTTTTGCGCCCTACATTTGTTGTGGCAAATAAGAGACGGTTGCTGAGGCCTTGAGCCCCGGTTTTGCGTTGTGCAGGTGCAACAAAAATACCGCTGCTTCGGTTCGATTGTGGCGCTATTGACAAAAAACCGTTGACACCCTGGATTAAATGTACGGTAATACCGCCACTGCCGGGTGTCCGGTAGTGAGGCACAACGATTTCGTACCTGGCTTACAGCAATGAAAAGGCTTGTCATCCGAGTACTACTGGGGTCCTACAAAGTCGGATAATTTCTTAGTCCAATAATTCATGAAGAGGAGAGCGGGAGTGATGAAGCACACAATCGCGCGAATTCTCATGGCGGGCAGCGCGAGCGCGGGCGTCTTATTCGCCGGCAGCGCGGCCGCCATCGACTGGAACGTCACGGGTTTCGTGCGTCAGGAGATTGCCTACAGCATCTCGACGCAGGAAAACTACAATAATCAGATGACGAGCCCGTTCGCGGATCGCATCACACCGCATTTGACGCATCCGAATACCAATCCGGCCAACGCCACAGCCGCGACGAGCATCTATGTCGACCCCAGGAGCGGCGTGACAGGGGGCATATTCAACTTCGGTGCCGCGTCGATTGCCGCGGGCGCCAACACCAGTTCGCCGGTCGACTGCCGCTTTGCACTCGAAAACGCGCTCAACGCAGGGACGCCCGGATTGATCGGCGGTGCCTTCGGCGGCACCGGGATCGGTGGCGGGCAGGTCATGTTCCCCGGCCAGCTGTGCCCGAACGCCCAAGGTGGGCCCTCGGGCAGCTTCTTCGTCCCGGGCGTCGACCCGACCGCCGGCCAGGGCTTCAGCCCGCAGGGCGCGGCGCTCAAGGACGACGTCAACTTCAACATGTTCAACTCGCGTATCGAAATCGACGTCCAGGCCCGCATCAGCCAGGAATTCAACGCCTACATGAAGATCCGCGGCTACTTCGACGGCACGCGCAACTTCACCGACGGTGAGATCGGCGATCATTTCGCCAACCCGATGTGGGGCAACCGCCGCGGCACCATCACGGAATGGAACAGCCCGGATTCGATCATCGACATCCCGGCGCTGTATCTCGACTGGAACCGCGGCCCGCTGTGGCTGCGCCTCGGCAACCAGACCATCGCCTGGGGTGAGGCCTACTTCTTCCGTGTCATGGATATCGCCAACGGCCTCGACCTGCGCCGCCACCTGGTGCTCGGCCCCGGTGCCGAGGAATACCAGGACCAGCGCATCGCCTCGCCCGGTCTCCGTTTGAGCTACTCGTTCAACAACGGCATGGAACTCGATGCCTTCGCGCAGCTCTTCTCGCCCTCGTTGCTGCCGGGCCAGAACACGCCCTACAACCTGGTCCCGCATTCGGTAGTCATCGACGACGAGATCGGCATGGACGACGCCAGGGGCGCCTGGAACTTCGGTTTCCGCCTGAGCATGCCATTCACCGACTCCTTCACTGGTATGGTGGCCTACGTCAACCGGCGCAACCCGGATGGCGTATTCACGGGTGTCGACGCCCAGCCCTTCTGGCGCGGGCGGGCTAACCCCTTCTGCCTGGGCCGGTTCAACGACACCAATAACACCCTGACCGATCTCGGTTTGCAGGGCTTCCGCCAGGCAGTGGGCATTCGCGCCATGCCGACGCTCGACACCCGGGCGCGCACCATGGCCAATGGCTGCGGCACCAGCTTCATGCCCGATCCCTATACCGCGGGTTCGGTCGAGTACTGGGAGAATATCCGTCGTGGCCGCCTCGACGAGGCCAATTACGTGATCGGGCAGATCAACGAGTTCCCGGGTAGCCAGTGGGCCACGCGCGAGATCTTCGGCTTCGGTGAGGAGAACAACTTCGTCGACTCCATGCGTACCCTGGACGGTTTCCGTTCCAGCTTCGGCAGCGTGGCGCAGTTCATCGGTCGCCAGTTCAAGCGTGAGAACGTCTTCGTCGTCGGCGGTAACTACATCGTCACCATGGACGACATGAACTCGATCTTCGATCAGTTGATCATCCGCGGCGAGGTGTCGGTGACACCGAACAAGCGCATCTTCAACGATCTGAGCTTCAACATGACGAAGAAGGACGACGTCGTCTCGGCGCTGATCCTGGAGAAGTACCACCGCATCTCGAACGCCTTCCCGGCCACCTACATGGTCGCGCAGTGGATGCACCGGACCGCCACCGA
>JBBDTC010000074.1:0-1069 GCA_040904625.1 Gammaproteobacteria bacterium | reverse complement strand
TGCAGCCGGGTGTGCGCTACCGCCCGGGCGCCAAGTGGCAGTGGGATCTGTACGCGAACATCATCGAATCCCCTGGCGGTGACCAGGACACGATCATGGAGACGATCGACTTCGCCGATGAGATCTTCGCGCGCTTGACCTACTTCTTCTGATTCGGACAAGCCAACCCGCCACTCAGAGCCGGCCCAGTGCCGGCTCTTTTTTTTAGCGGGTCGTTATTCGACAATCGAATTCCCCCATGTCGGCCACGCATCGACGCCGATTCATGCTATCGCCGCGTGATCGTCTGCGATCATTCAGGCGGTGGCCGCCGGTGCTGAACGACCCACGGCCGGCTGCCCTGACGATCGGTTATGGTAGGGAAACAGTCTCATCTCACAGGGGCGATTGACAGCTATGGATTCAACGAGCGACCCGGATCTCTTGAACGAAATCATCACGGGCACTAAGACCTTGCTCGAACTCGGCGGCCCGGTGGTGGCCGTGCTGCTCGTGATCTCGGTACTGGGCCTGGCCCTGGCCCTGGTCAAGTTCCTGCAGTTCTCGGGTGCGGGCACGGCTGCCATGCGGCGCCTCGATCGCGCGGTCGATGTGTGGCAGGAGGGTGACCGCGACAAGGCCAGCAAGATCCTGAACGGTTCGCGCTTGAGCATCGCCCGCGATATCCGCTTCGGCCTGGAACAGCGCGAGACCATGCAGCCCGACCTGCTGCACGACGAATTGCTGCGCCGGGCAGCGGCTTTTCTGCGCGGCTACGGGCGCAATCTGCGGCCACTGGAGCTGATCTATTACCTCGCTCCGGTGCTCGGCCTGCTCGGCACCGTGCTCGGCATGATCGATGCGTTCCGGGGTCTCGCGGTCAGCGCGGGGGCGTCGGGTGAGTCGTCGGCGCTGGCCAGCGGTATCTGGGAAGCGCTGCTGACGACCGCGGTGGGTTTGTCGATCGCGATTCCGTTCGCGGTGATGCACGCCTTGCTCGAATCCCGGCTCGAGTCCCTGGCCGATCAGGTGACGGACGTCATCACACGTGTGTTGACCATGCAGGGCCGTGCCTGAGCATGGACGCGAC
>JBBDTC010000073.1:0-9567 GCA_040904625.1 Gammaproteobacteria bacterium | reverse complement strand
AGCGCGCCCCGGGGTCATTGCCGTGGTGGCGATGGATGATGCCGTGGCTGTCGGCGGGCGGACCTGGTGGCATGCCGAACAGGCGCTCGCCGGCGCTGACATCGTATTCGATGACGGCCCGCACGCCGAACTGAGCAGCGCCGATATCTTCGCCGCCTATGCCCGAGCCATCGACGACGATGACGGCTATGCGTACGAAGATCGGGGCGATGCACTTGCGGCCCTGGAGGCGCCGGATGTCTTTCGCGCGGAGTACCGCGTGCCCATGCTGGCGCACGCCTGTATGGAGCCGATGAATTGCACCGTGCGCCTGGGTAAGCGTTCCGCTGAGATTTGGATAGGCAATCAGGCGCCTGATCTCCTGCGCCGCATCGCCGCCGACGCCCTGGAGCTGGATGAAACGCAGGTCACCCTGCATACGCCCTATCTCGGTGGCGGTTTCGGTCGCCGGGCGGAACCCGATGTGCTGCTGCGGGCGTTGAGCGTGGCACGCGCGATCCCCGACCAGACCGTGCAGCTGATCTATTCGCGCGAACAGGATTTACAGCACGACACCTACCGGCCGCCGGTCCTGTCACGCTTCAGCGCGCGCCTCGATCAGCAGGGCAACCTACTCGCCTGGCATAACCATATCGCCTGCCCGTCCGTCAGCCAGGCCGTCCTCGGCCGCGCCTTTCCGCGTCTGCCGCTGGCCGGCCCCGACCGCACCAACGTGGAGGGCGCAGCCTTCCTGCCTTATGCGACGCCGCATCGCCGCGTCGAACACAGCAAGGTACCGATCGCGCCGCCGGTCGGTTTCTGGCGCAGCGTCGGCCACTCGTTCAACGCGTTCTTCACCGAATGCTTCATCGATGAACTGGCCGGGCAGGCCGGCCGCGATCCCATCGAGTTCCGGCTCGCACACCTGTCGCAACGACCGCGTGCCGCGCACGTACTCACCCTGCTGCGGGAACTCAGTCGCTGGCCGGATGCGACCACTCCCGGGCGGGCGCGGGGCGTGGCGCTGCACGAGTCGTTTTATTCCATCGTCGGGCAGGTTGCCGAGGTCACACTCGACAATGGCAACATAGTCGTCGAGCGCGTCACCTGCGTCATCGACTGCGGGCAGGTCGTCAATCCGGATACGGTCATCGCGCAGATGGAGAGCGGCATCGTGTTCGGTTTGACCGCTGCGCTCTATGGTGACGTCCGCTTGGATCGCGGACGTATCCAGCAGTGGAATTTCCCCGACTACCGCATGCTGAGCTTGAAAGAGATGCCGCGCATCGAGACGCATGTGGTACAAAGCGGCGCCGAACCGGGCGGCGTGGGGGAACCCGGGACGCCGCCAATTGCGCCCGCCGTCGCCAATGCGCTCGCCCGCCTGACCGGCGTGCGGCCGCGCAGTCTGCCGCTGCAGGTGCCGGCGGCCGTTTGAAGCGGCGATCGCGACGTGCGCTCACGCCCCCCGGGGCCGTTCAGCCTGAGACCGCGCAGCGGACTCCCGTGCCGCCCATCCCGCAATAGCCGCCGGGATTCTTTGCCAGGTACTGCTGATGATAATCCTCGGCGTAATAGAAATCGGTCAGAGGCTCGATCTCGGTGGTGATGAGCGGGAAGCCCGCACGCTGCAGCGCCTGTTGATAGTCGTCACGTGAAGCTCGTGCTGCCGTCAATTGCGCGTCGCCGGTGCAATAGATGCCTGAACGATATTGGGTGCCGAGATCGTTGCCCTGACGCATGCCCTGGGTCGGATCGTGTGATTCCCAGAACAACTGGAGCAAGGCTCGATAGCTGATTCGTTCGGACATGAATACGATCTTGACCACTTCGTTGTGCCCGGTCATGCCCGAACAGACTTCGCGGTAGGTCGGGTTGGGCGTGATCCCGCCGCAATAGCCGGCAGCCGTCGTATAAACGCCGTCCTGCTCCCAGAAACGTCGTTCCGACCCCCAAAAGCAGCCGAGGCCGAAGACAGCAATCTCGCTACCCTCGGGGTAAGGTGGGAGCATCCGCGAACCGAGCACGAAATGCGCGGCCGGAACCGGCATGGGTTCGGAGCGCCCAGGCAAAGCCTCTTCCACTCGAGGCAATTCCAGTGTCTTGTGATGACCGAACATCGTCGTGACTCCTCTTCCTGATGCTTTCCCGCATACCCTTTTAGAGTCTAACATTGGTCCAACGTTCGAGGGTGGAAGCACCATGACTGACCGCATCGAAGTGTATTGCGATTCCTATGGTGTCTGGTACCACGGCACCCGAGAGCGATTGATCAACGCCGGCATCGCCACACGGGACATGTTTCCCTCGGCGGACGAGGCCTGGCGCGGCAATGGCGTGTGCCGCCCGCCCGACGAACCGCTATGGTCGGTGCAGCGCAGTGCCGGCAACCGCTATAAGGTCATGTGGGGCCTGTGTGTCGAACACCAAGCCGATTGAGGCCTCATCACCGGGCGCCGCCCTTGCGCTGCGATGGCAAAGCGGAGATCTGCCGCCCTTTTGCGCTTCATATCAGGGCACGCGTGCACCCTCGAGCCCGCTAATGGTGCGATCTGGATCACCTTATTCACTGTAACGCTATGTTTTTATTGAATACGACAGTTGGCACACTTGCTGCTATACACATTACGGCAGCGCCGGGCTTCCCCGAACGACCCTGCTGTCACTCCTCTCCAAGTGCGACCCAGGGGGCGTTTTACGCCCCCTTCTTTTTTTCGCGCTGACACACACCGTAGCCACGCCGAACGTGTTTCAACCTTGGCCCTTGTTCGTCGCCTGGCGTTACGTTCGCGCACAGCGCCGCAACCGCTTCGCCGGCTTCGTCTCGCTGGTTTCGATCGCCGGCATCACGCTCGGTGTCGCCGCGTTGGTCATCGTCTTGTCGGTCATGAACGGTTTCGAGCGCGAAGTCACGCGACACGTGCTCGGCATGAGCGCGCATGCCTTGCTGGTGCCCACCAGCGGCTCCCTCGAAGACTGGCGCCCGGCGCTGGCGGCGGCCGCGCGAGGCGACGAGGTGCGCGCAGTTTCGCCCTATCTGCGCGGCAGTGGACTGTTGAGCCGCAAAGGCGCGGTACAGGGCGTGATCGTCGAAGGCATAGAACCCGACCTCGAAGCGCGTACGACCGCTATCGGCGAATACCTCGGAGCCGACACCCTGGCGACACTCGAGGCGGGGCATAATCGCGTCGTCATCGGCGCTGAGCTCGCCCGTTCGCTCGCTGTCGAAATCGGTGACCCGCTGACGCTGATGGTACCCGCCTTCGACGCACAGGGCGCGGCGCGTGCACCGCGTTATGTCCGGCTCGTGGTCGGCGGCACGTTCCACATCGGCATGCACCAGTTCGATGCGCGCCTCGTGTTGATGCCGCTCGCCGATGCCCAGGCGGTCTTCCACGCCGGTGACAGTGTTTCCGGTCTGCGCGTGCGTTTCCTCGACGCCGAGCAGGCGCCGCGCGCCGCACGTCACCTCGCCGCCGCCCTGCGACAGCGGCCCGGACAGGATTTCGGCGTCATCGACTGGACGCAGTACCACCGCAATTTCTTCATCGCGCTGGAGTCACAAAAGCGCATCATGTTCGTGATTCTGATGCTGATCGTGGCCGTTGCCGCGTTCAATATCGCCGCCAATATGATCATGCTGGTCACCGAAAAGATGCGCGATATCGCCATACTGCGTACGCAGGGCGCGACGCGTATGCGCATCGTCGCCCTGTTCCTGCTGCAAGGCGCGTTGATCGGCGTACTCGGCGCTCTGCTCGGGGCGCTCCTGGGCGCCTGGGGCGCCCAGGAGAGTGAAGCGGTCGTGCGGTTCGTCGAGGCTCTGCTCGGTATCGATCTGATCAATGCCGATGTCTACTTCATCGATTATCTGCCGGCCGATTTGCGTCTCGGTGACGTCCTGCTGGTGATGGCTGCCGCGCTGACGCTGGCGCTGCTGGCAACCGTCTACCCGGCGCTGCGGGCCGCCGCCATCGACCCGGCCCGCGCCGTACACCAGGACTGACGGATACCTTGCACCCGGCCCTAAACAGGCGACTGCTCACAGCAGCAGGCGGGTGAAGAAACGTGGGTCCCAATCCTCCCAGCGGGCGATGAGGAAGGCCGTCAAGGTTTCCATCAACGTCGTCGCCGCCGTATCGAGTTCCTCGAACGCCGCGCTCGGCGGAACCGTGAAACCGCTCTGTTGATCGGGCCCACCAACGATCAAGCGTGACCGGAAAGCGGGGTCGGCAAGCCGCGCATACATGAATTCATAGGCGGCGAGAACACGGCCGAAAGCCGAGCGGTCATAGCGGTTCATGACCGCCGCGAGGCGTTCGAGCGGCGTCGCGTCGAGCTGTCGTTCGAGCCAGGCAAGCTTGTCCGGGCGATGGTTGCTCGCGCCCAACAACAGCAACAGCCCGGCCATGGTCACCACTCGAACGGACCGAAATTTGGCCTGCCTGAGCTCCCAGCTGTCTGCAGCACTGCGCGTGAGCTTGAATTGCTGCCAGCCGGCATAGGCATGCAGGTAGCGCTGCACGTCGTTGAGCAGAAAGGTCCAGCTCTTGGCGCCATCGCGCTCGATGAAATCCGCTCCGTACCAGTCGATGATGGCGCGGCGCAAATGCACGAAGCGCGTTGCCGCATAGACCGGACGGGCATCGAGCAAGAACTGCACGCGCTGGCCAAACGTCGCGGGCACCTCGTCGAGGCTGCCGCGGGCGTGGGACGCAAGCAGCGCGGCGCGATCGATAGCCTCGCGGTAGATGCCATCGGCTTTGGGTACGCGCAGGCCGAGTGTGGCGAACATCCCGTGGACGCGCTCGAGTTCGGCGGCCAGTGCCGCCGGCGATGCACCGTCACGGGCGACGACGAGGCAATCGAAGTCCGAACCGGCGGAAACTTCGAGACGCCCGAGCGACCCAGCCAGGGCGATCGTTTCGAGTTCGACGAGCTGCAACCGATCGAGCTTGTGTGCGGCCGTTGCCAGCAGTGCCTCCGAGCGCCGTCGCGCCGCAGCCAAAGCGGGCGCGGTGCGGTAATCAATTGCAAAATCAAGGTCCGCCATGGCGCCATCATTTAACTCGCAAGCGCTGGATTATAAAAAATAATGATTTTCCTGGCAGGGGTTCCGGCGGAGCCTTGCATATTGCAGCGCATCATAGATTCCTTATAATGCCAACGGTTTTGCGGTCCGCCATCCGGGGCCGCACCCGCGACGGGGCCGAGCGACCCGCGCATGCACAGCTCGAGACACCGTGCCCGGCCCTCCAGCCGTTCGCGCACGAATCCATTTCAGCACCCAGTACAGCGAGGGCACGCATGGAGATCAAAGGCAAAATCGGCGTCATTACGGGGGCAGCCAGCGGCATCGGTCGGGCGGCCGCCGCGGAACTGAAGAAACAGGACATTGCCGCATTGGCACTGGTCGACCTCGCTGATGCGGTGCACGATGTCGCCGCTGAACTGAACCGCCAAGGGGGCACCACTGTCGTTGTGGCTTTCCAGGGCGACACGACCGATGCGGCCTTTCGCCACGACGTCTTCGAAACCATGCGCCGCGAGCATGGCCCGGTCAACATCTGCGTCCCCGCCGCCGGCATCACGCGCGATGCCCTCGCGGTCAAGCTGAACAAGGAGAAAGGCAAGGCGAATATCTATCCTGTCGAGAACTTTCGCCAGGTCGTCGAAGTCAACCTCATCGCGCCGGTCTACTGGGCACTCGAAATGGTCGCCCAACTGGCCGAAGCCCGGGCCGCCCTCAATCTCGGCAAATGGGACCCGCAGGAGGGCACACAGGGTGTGATCGTGTTCATCGGTTCCGTCTCCTCGCAGGGCAATAAAGGGCAAATCTCCTACGCGTCGACCAAGGTCGGTCTCGAAG
This sequence comes from Gammaproteobacteria bacterium, assembly GCA_040904625.1. Taxonomy (GTDB): domain Bacteria; phylum Pseudomonadota; class Gammaproteobacteria; genus JACKNG01. The sequence continues at coordinate 3,719 of JBBDTC010000073.1, read as the reverse complement.
GGGCGGCATCGACGATCATGAAGGAGGCCATCTTCTATGGGGTGCGCTGCGCCGTGCTCCATCCCGGGTTCACCGACACCCCGATGGTACGCGCACTGGGGCAGGACTATATCGACAAGCACGTCTTGCCCGCGACCCAGATCAAACGTCTCATTCGGCCCGAGGAGATCGCCGACGCCATCGCTTTCCTGATCCGTAATTCAGCGGTAAGCGGTCAACTGTGGGCCGATGCCGGCTGGCATCCGACACCGACCTGACCACCAAGGCCGGGACGAAGTCTTCGCCCCAAGCCGACTGCTCGACGCCGTAGCGGCCGGCGCTGGTTCAGCGCGCTGGCCCGTAATACGTGATACCGCGTGAAGGGTGCTCCTGCACGGTAATCTCGTGCAGCCCCGGCAGATCGGGACAGAAACGCTGCCATAACCATTCGGCGATGATTTCCGTGGTGGGGTTGTGCAGACCTTCGATCTCGTTCAGGCAACGATGATCGAGCAGCAAGCGCACCGCTTCCATACGCCGTTCGACCTCACCGAAATCGACCATCCAGCCGCTCGCCCTGTCGATTTCACCGCGCAGCACGAGACGAACCATGAAGGTATGCCCATGCAGGCGGCTGCAGGGATGGCTGGCGGGCAGGCCGGGCAGGCGTCGCGACGCGGCAAAATCGAAGGTGACGAACAGATCCATAGGGCGGCGATGATACACCGCACCCGATGCCGCTGCGCCGGAGCGAAGAGCATCCGGCAGGGTTCGAATCCGCTACACTCACGCCCCAATCATGGCCACCAGCGAACTCATCATACTGACTTGTGTCGGCGTGGCCGCCGGCTTCATGAATGTCATCGCCGGCGGTGGCTCGATGTTGACCATCCCCGCCCTGGTCCTGATGGGGGTGCCGGGGCCGGTCGCCAACGGTACCAACCGCATCGCCATCATCGCGCAGACACTCGCCGCCACCGCAACGTTCTATCGCCGCGGGGTGCGCGACCTGCCATTGAGTTGTTCGCTCGCATTGTGCTTGCTGCCAGGAGCCGTCATCGGCGCTTATCTCGGCGCGCACATCGATGGCGTATGGTTCAATCGTCTGCTGGCAGTGGTCATGATCGCGGTCATGCTGACCATGAGCCTGGAGTCGCGCATCAAGCGCGGTGCAGCCCGCGCAGGCCACGGTGCAGTCCTGCAGCGTCCGCTGCTGACCCACGTGCTGATCGGATTGCTCGGGTTCTACGGCGGCATCATCCACATCGGCATCGGCTTTCTCATCATGTTCGTACTGCATCGGGTCGGCGGGCTCGACCTGGTCCGCGTCAACATGCACAAGATGGCCATCGTCATTCCCTATTCGCTCGCCGCCCTTGCCATCTTCTGGGCGGAAAGCGGCATTCTGTGGCTGGCCGGCGCTGCATTGGCCGTCGGCAATGCCGCCGGTGGCTGGTTGGGCGCCCATGTTTCGATAGACCGGGGCGAAGCGTTCATTCGTATCGCGTTCAACGTCTGCATCGCGCTGCTGATTGCCAAGCTCGTCATCGGCGAGTGAACGGTATCCGGATCGGCCGGACCGCAGTTCGGCAAGTATCCTCGATCTGATTTTTCACCTTAGAAGGTTTATCTAACAGCATGAAAATTTGTCGTTTTTGCTTGACTCTCATGCTAGAACTAACTATAGATAACAGAGCTAACTGACTAATAAACCGAATTAACGGCTTTGCGAGGTCTGGCCCATGCAAGCATCTCCCCGAAGCGCTGTTGAGAATACTTCAGCAATGCCCTCGAGCGAGCCCGGGGCCTTGCCGGGTCCGCCTCTGCGATGCGTGAGCGATGCCGACTTCATCGCGCATCCGCCGCAGTTCCCGCTGCGTTTCCGCCGCCACAGCCTGCTGCCCTGGCGTGCGCCCGCAGCGCCGGACGGCGGCGGCGATATCGGTCTCAGCTTCCACTCGAGCAAGTATCTTCCGGCCGGTGCCAGAATCGATCTGGAGATCCCGCTACGCGGCACCACGCAGCGCTTCTCGGCCACCGTCGTACTGGTCCGCGAGCAGGCAGACGGCTACGAGATAGGCCTCTGGTTTGCAAGCCCCGATGATGCCTCGAGAGCCCGCATCGTGGAAAAAATCTGCCGCACGGAATGCTACCTGCGATCGCGCGAGGCGCCACAGAACTGACCTCAGTCCTTCACGGGCAGCGGCTCCGCTTCCGCAGTTCCTTCGAGCGCCTGGCTCTCGCGTTTCAGCGCCTCGAGTCGCGGGTTGTCTTCCGGCGTATCGCACAGGCCCACCGCGCCCTGCGCCAGGTGCGTATAGAGATTGCGGTAGTTACCGGTGATCTGCTGCATGAGTTCGGCCGTTTCCTGGAAGTGGGCGGTAACACCGTTGCGATAGTCATCGAATTCCTGGCGCAGGGCATCGATCTCTTCCTCGTTGCCGCCGCGCCGCCCCCGATCGCTGCCCACGACGTAACCGATGACGCCGCCCAGGAGCACCAAGACGGTCAGCAGGACCAGGAGTTCGACGATGGAAATACTCAGCATGCGTTTGACCTCGTATCTGACAGGCGTCTTTCAATAAGGGCCCGCGGTTGTGGAAATAGGCGACATGATATCGTGCCTGTGCCCGATGTCTGGTATAGGTCAAGATGGATTTCGTCTCTGAGTATCTGCTGTTCGCGGCCAAGCTGGCAACGGCATTGGCCTTGCTCGGGGTGCCGGTCGTCGTGCTGCTCGCGGCACGGGCGACTCGCCGCGGATCGCGTGGTGAGGGCGAGGTCGACCTCGAAGTGCGTCAACTGAATGACCGCCTGCTCGACAATCAGCTTACGCTCGAACAAGCCCTACTGCCTGCGCGTGCATTCAAGAAACGGCGCAAGCAACTCGCTCATGCGCGCAAGGCACGTGCGCGCAGTGCCGCCGAAGATGCCGGCAAACGGGCCTTCGTGATCCAATTCAATGGCGATTTGCGCGCCACGGCCGTGCTCAGCCTGCGCGAGGAGATCACCACCGTTCTCGCCGTCGCGCGATCGGACGACGAAGTTATCGTGGTCCTAGAAAGCGGCGGCGGCACGCTCCACGGCTATGGGTTGGCGGCATCGCAGCTGCGGCGCATCCGCGATCGCGGCATCCGTTTGCGCGTAGTCGTCGATCGCATTGCGGCCAGTGGTGGTTACATGATGGCCTGTGTGGCCGACGAGGTGATCGCCGCACCGTTCGCCATCATCGGTTCGATCGGGGTGATCGCTCAGCTGCCGAATTTTCATCGCATGTTGCAGAAGCACGACATCGACTACGAACAGATTACTGGCGGTGAGTACAAACGCACGCTGACCCTGTTCGGCGAAAACACCGCCGAAGGCCGCGACAAATTCCAGGCTGAGATCGACGACGCGCATGCCCTGTTCAAGAGCTTCGTCGCGACGCATCGCCCGGACCTCGATCTCGATCGGGTAGGCACGGGAGAGTGGTGGTTCGCGACCCGCGCGCTCGAACTCGGGTTGGTCGACCGCCTGGCGACGAGCGACGATGTCATCGGAGCCGTCGCCGCCGACCGCGAGGTTTTCATGGTCAAAGCGCGCCGGCGGCGCGGATTGCTGGCACGCCTGAGCGGCGATGGCCTGGCCGGGCTGTGGCGCGGCCGCGGCGAGATCCCGCGATAAGGGCCCGTCCCAGAATAATTCGGCTGTATGGGGCGTTGAGGCGCCCGGCTGGCAAGGCGCGAGGAGGGCGAATA
>JBBDTC010000072.1:0-1600 GCA_040904625.1 Gammaproteobacteria bacterium | reverse complement strand
ATTTTGCGGCATTTCGACGACCTCGCGACGGACGGGTGTGAGAAATGCGGGCTAGCGGAGGGGAGCCAGCGTGCCGATGTGCAGCCTCGGCGAATGGCTTACGGTATAGCGTTCGACGTGCAAATCGACGGTCGGGATATGGACAGGAATACCCGCTTTGTGGCGCAACTGCTCGACGAAGCGGTGCGGCTGAGGGAGCTGTGCCCAGACGCTGGGTAAGTAGGTCGCACGCTGTCCTGCGTAAGCCAGGATGACGCCATCGAGGCCTGGTCGAAGCTGTTGCATCAGATCGGTCTCATCGGCGAAAGCCAGCCGCTCTGTCGTCGACAAGACGGCAATCTCGACGCTCGTGTGTTCCAGTTCAGGAGCGGCGAGAGGTTCGAACCGCGGATCGTCGAGCGCCGCGGCACGCGCATTGCGCAAGACGTCGTCCAGCAATGGCCGGCAGGCACTCAAGCTGCCAATGCAACCGCGCAACTGCGTGCCCAGGCGCAGGGTAACGAACGACGCGCCCGGACGCTGGAAGTCGTCGCCAGGCGTCGCATCATCGCCGGTCGGCCACGCGGACGGGACGACGGCCACGGTGATGGTCCGGGCGGCGAGCCGCACGAGAGTGGTCAGCGCAGCGGAGCTGAGTTCGACGTGGCCCGGATCAACGTTCATTGCACTGCATAGGCCGCGTAACCCACGACCCGCGCGCGTGAACCGCCCGCATCGCCGGAGTTGCCGAAGGCGAGACGCACGACAGCGGCGTCTTGTTCCCGGGCCAGATGGAGCAGGCCGTTGAGGGCATGGCAACCACATGCCTGCTGCGGCCCGATGTAATCCGGGTCGAGGGTCATGATGGCGGCGTCCGTCACGGCATCGATTTCCCGGGCTTCGTCGTAGTGGTGGAAATGACTGAGATCTGAGCTGACCAGAAGCAGTGTCGAGGGGTCGTGCCACCACGGTTCGAGCAGCGCGGCGGTGGCGGCCGGCGTCATGTCTGCGATCAGCAGAGGGATGATTGAAAAATCATCGAGGACCCCCTGCAGAAACGGAAGCTGGACTTCGAGCGCATGTTCGGCGAGATGTGCAAGCCGATTGTCTGTCACGGCATCATGGCCGATCAGCGTTCGAAGACTTGCGCGATCGACTGGAACATCGCCCAGAGGGGTGCGAAATGCATCCACGGTCACGGTGGCTGCGCCGCGCACCGGTTCGCGGTGGGGTGGGCCGAGCAGGACCACTCGATGAATCATTGCGCGCCAGGGCTCGAGGCGGCGATAAGCGGCGGCGGCGATCGCCCCCGAGTAGGCGTAGCCGGCGTGCGGGACGATGACGGCGTGCGGGCGAGTCCGCAGTGGTGGGCCCGGCACTGCGCGCAGGAAACTGTCTATTTCGGTTCTCAGCGCCGCCGCTGTGGCAGGATAGAACAATCCGGACACGGCTGGCGCGCGCACGCTGTCGAGCGGTTCGGGGGCCATTTCGATTACCTGTTGCAATTCACGGCATCTGCTGCCATGTAATCATCTCTGTGGGCAATGGTACTCAAGCGCGGAGGGGCCTCTCCTGCGGGGGGTCCTTTGGCGGAAATAAAGCGGACCGAAGGGAGCCATTC
>JBBDTC010000071.1:28826-50432 GCA_040904625.1 Gammaproteobacteria bacterium | reverse complement strand
CGTCAGAAAAAATGACCGAACGCCCGCGTGCCTGAGCGGGTCTGCGACGCGCCCTAAGGGCCCGCCGCAGAATAACTGGGCGATTTGGGGCGTTGAGGCGCCCGGCTGGCAAGGCGCGAGGAAGGCGAATAGTGGTTCTATTCAACGGACGAGCAACGCCGCCAGACGGGATGGATCGGCGTTCCAAATAGTTCAGTTGTTGTGCGGCGGGCCCTTAGACGGTGGACCGCGGCGCTCGATGACCAGAGGATGCCTGACTATGTCCCAATGGATTAATCGATGCCTGGGCTTTTGCCTGCTGGTCAGCGTTGCCATCCTGCCGGCGACAGCCGTTGGACAGACCCCGGACAGCCACGCTGTCGCTTCGGCACATCCGGACGCGACAGCCGCGGGCCGCCGGATACTCGATGCCGGGGGCAATGCCTTCGATGCCGCAGTCGCCGTGGCAGCGGCTCTGGCGGTGGTCGAACCCTACAGTTCCGGCATCGGCGGCGGTGGTTTCTTCCTGCTTCATCGGGCGGCCGACGGCAGTGATGTGTTCGTCGATGCCCGCGAGACAGCGCCGGCGGCGGCAAGCGCCGACATGTACCTCGATGAGGCTGGCGAATTTGTCCGTGAGCGCTCACTCAACGGCGGCCTGGCGGCAGCCATTCCCGGGCTGCCGGCGGCGCTCGCCCATCTGGCCGCGACTTACGGTCGCCTGCCTCTGGCCGAGAGTCTGGCGCCCGCCATCGCCCTCGCCCGCGGCGGCTTCGAGAGCGGTGCGCGATATCAGATGATGGCCGGGTATCGTCAGGCGGCCTTGGCCGGGTCGCCGGAGGCGGCTGCCGTTTTTCTGGTCGACGGCCGACCGCCCGAGCCCGGTACGCGCATCGTGCAGCCGGACCTTGCCCGAACTCTGGAGCAAATAGCCGCCGACGGCGCCGACAGTTTCTACCGGGGTACGCTCGCCGAGCAACTGGTGGCAGGGGCTCGCGCAGCGGGGGGCGTGTGGACGCTTGCCGACCTTGCCGGCTACCGAATCCGGAAGCGGGCGCCGGTCATCGGGCAATACCGTGGCATCCGCGTGGTGTCCGCGCCGCCGCCGTCTTCCGGCGGCATTGTTCTAATCGAAGCGCTCAATATCCTCGAGCGCTTCGATCTAGAGGAATTCGAACCGGCCAGACGTGTGCACGCCGTGGTCGAAGCGATGCGACGCGCCTATCGCGATCGCGCCGATTTTCTGGGCGATCCGGATTTCACCCCCATTCCCGTCGATCAGCTGCTCGACAAGGATTACGCGGACTGGCTCGCCCGCGATCTCGACCTCGGTCGCGCGACCCCGAGCACGGCACTGCCGCCGATCGGCGCCAAACCCGAGGGCCGTGATACGACCCACTTCTCCGTCCTCGATAGCGCTGGCAATCGGGTTGCCGCGACGCTCAGTATCAATACGCCGTTCGGGTCGACCGTCATGCCGCTTGGCACCGGGGTCGTGCTCAACAACGAGATGGACGATTTCTCGGCTCGCCCACTCACCCCGAATACCTATGGCCTGGTCGGTGCAGGTGCCAATGCGATCGCGCCAGGTAAGCGCCCACTGTCGAGCATGACCCCAACTTTCCTGGAAAGTGAATCCCGTGTCGGCGTATTGGGGACGCCGGGCGGTAGCCGCATCATCTCCATGGTGCTGATCGGGGCGCTCGAATTCGCGCGCGGCGCGCCAGCCACGGATTGGGTAAGCGCGGTGCGCTACCACCACCAATATCTACCCGATGAAGTTCAGTTCGAGTCGGGTGGATTCGAGCCGGGGTTGGCCGCGGCCCTGCGCGCCATGGGGCATACCCTGAACGAGGTTTCGCGCAATTACGGCAATATGCAAGCAATCCTGTGGGACCGGGAAACCGGCCGGGTCGAAGCGGCCAGCGATCCCCGTGGTGAGGGTGGCTCGGCCGTATGGCCCGGACAGCAGTCTCTCAGCGTTGACAGCTCGCGCAGTAAAAGCTCGAGCGCTGGCCGATGACGCGCAGCCGTACGGCCTTGCCGCAGATCGTGCAGGGCTGGCCGCGACGGCCGTAAACCAGCAGGTTATGGCGGAAGTAGCCCGGTTCTCCGTCGTTGCGGACGAAATCGCGCAGCGTCGTGCCGCCAGCCTCGATGGCCTCGGCCAGGACGCTGCGCACGTGCGCGACGAGCAGGGCGTAACGGATGAGACTGATACGTCCGGCTGCCCGTGCCGGGTGGATGCCGGCCCGGAACAGCGCCTCGGCTGCGTAGATATTACCCACTCCGACCACCACGTGGGCGTCCATGATGAAGTTCTTGACCGCGCCGCGCCGGCCATGGCCGAGTGCGTGCAGATAAGCGGCCGAGAAACCCTCGTCGAAGGGCTCCGGACCGAGTGTCGCGAGCAAAGAGTGTCGCGCCGGGTCGTCGACCGTCCACACCATCAGCCCGAAGCGTCGTGGATCCCGCAGGCGCAGCATCCGACGCGGGCCGAAGTCGATTTCGACATGGTCGTGGGGTAGTCGCGGCTGCGCCGCATCGACCACTCGCAGGCTGCCCGACATGCCGAGATGGACGAGCAGCGTGCCGCCCTCGAAACGAAACAACAGGTACTTGGCGCGTCGTTGCACATCGAGCAGGCGCTGGCCGGTGAGCACGCTCGGCAGGTTTCCCGGTACCGCCTGGCGCAGGCGCGGTTCGTGGACGTAGACGGCGCGAACCCGCCGCCCGCCGAGCAGCGGCGCGATGCCCCGACGCGTGGTTTCGACTTCGGGTAGCTCAGGCATGCCGGCGGCGCCACCAGTACAGCGCACCGTTCGCGGCCAGCCCGAGCGGCAGCGCCACGGCGAAGAAGAGAAACAGCGTCACGCGCTGCCATAGCGCCAAATCGAGCAAGCCATCGGGCACCGTATCGCCCGCGATATCGATCAGCGCATCGTCGGCGGCCAACCACTCGATCAGCCGGCGGCCGAATTCCTGGTTACCCAGATTGGCGACAAAGGCATTGGAGAGAAAATCGCCGTCGCCGACAATGATGACGCGTTGCTCACCGCCGCCGATCCGTGATTTGCTGAGTGCCAGCACCAGCGTCAGTGCGCCCCGCACTTCGTCGTCCGCATCGAAACCGACGTTGCCGGAATAGGGGCCGGTCTCAGTCCATGCTTCCGGTCCGGTGCGGGCGACAGCCGTTGCCTGCCAGTCGATATTGGGGGCGGGTGCCAGCGCCGCGGCAAACGGCAGCGCCAGCGTCTGGTTGAAACCCTCGGTCACGGCGTGCGATGCAAAATCGACCGCAACCGCATAGGCCGGATTGCGCAGCTTGGTAAGCCCGATCGGATCGACGATGGTCCCCGGCAGGTGTTCGACTCCGAGTGCGCGGCCGAGCGCACTCAGCGCCGCGGGCTGATCCGGCTCTGATAACCACAGCAGGTTGCCGCCGCGCGCGACATAGCGGTTGATGGCATCGAGTTCGCCGACCGTGTAGGCCACGGCCGGCGATGCGATGACCAGCACGGCAGTGTTGTCCGGAATCGCATCATAGGTATCGAGAGCGAATTCGTGCACGGCCAGTCCGCGCTGTTTCAGATGACGGCCGAAGCTGGTCAGGTCGTGATTGGCATCGCGTGTCACCTGCCGCTCACCGTTGGCAGACAGGAAGGTGATGTAGCGTTCGGTGCCGCGGGCGAGGCGGGCGAGCGCGTTGGTCGTGTGAGCTTCACTGAGTTCGGTCAGGCGTTCACTGCGACCGCCGTGTCGGATGACGATCTCGCCCGGGTTGGCCGCAAGCTGTCGTAGCTGTTCGAGGTCGACCTTGGGATCGACGAAGTGCACGTCGAAATCGGCCTTGTGACGTTGGTAGCGTGCAAAGAAATCGGCGACCGCACGCGCCACCGGCGCATCCGGTGGGATTACGACATGGACGTCGACGAGGCCCGACAACAACTCGAGCACCGCCGCGCTTTGTTCAGTGAGCGAGTTGCGTGCATCGCGTGAGACGTCGATCACCCGGATGTGGCGGTCGGCAAGGCCGATGACCGCGATCGCCGCCGCGACAACGAGCAGCATTCGTACAATACCCGCCGCGTGGGATTTCATGTCGCCTTCCGCTCAGTGGCGAGCGCGACGCAGGCGAGGCCGATGCAAAGCGCGCTCGAGGCTGCGAAATAGACGATGTCGGCGCTGTTGATCAGGCCTTGGGCAAAGCCACGCAGGCGCCCCAGGGTCGACCAGGTGCCGACCAGCGTTGCCTGCGGATCGAGCCGGCTGGCCCAGTCGACGAGCCACAGACCGAGTCCGATGGCGAGGCTCAGGAGCGCGGCAGCGAGGGGCGTACGCATCAGCGCCGAGGCGAGCACACCAAGACAGACATGCATGAGGGTGAACAAGCCGAAGCCGAGAAGGTTGGCGGCATAGACTCCGGTGTCGACAGGGGCGCCCCAGAACAAGGTCAGCGGGATAAGAGCGATCAGCGCCGCGTAGGCGCCGGCCAGGCTCATCACACCGACCAGTTTGCCGACGACGATGCCGCAGGCCGACAGCGGCGCTGAATAGAGAAACCGCAAGAGACCGTTCTCGCGGTCACCGGCGATGCTGGCCATGCTGATGAGGGGGGCGGCGAGCAGGATGGACAGATTGGCGCTGATGAAATAAGGCGTGAGAATCTCGGCCGTAACGCCGGCGCCGCGCAGCGCGGCTTGGTGTTCGAGGTAGCGGATCACGAGCAACATGTAGAACACCGCCATCGCCCCTTCGCCAACCGCCAGCACGAACCAGGTCAGCGGGCGGCGAAACTGGCGGCGCACCTCGCTCACTGCTATGGCGCGCGCGCCGCTCATGCGCTGCCTCCGGCGGTGAGACGCATGAACAGATACTCCAGCGCATCGTAATCGGCGATGAGTTCGCGCACGCCCCAGCCCGCCGCCACCGCACTGCTTGCGATAGTCTCGGCCGACGTCAGTCGCTGGTCTATGTCGAGCAGCCAGGCGCCATCGTCGAGGCGTTGGGCCTGGTGCACGCCGGCGATGGCGATGAGGGCCGCACGCGCCGGCTCGTGTGCGAAGCGGATCCGTACTGGCCCCAGTGCGGCGCCCACGGGCGCATCATGCACGATGTGCCCCTGGTGAAGAATCATGACGCGGTTGGCCAGCAGGCGTACCTCGGGCAGGATATGGGTCGACACCAGTACCGCGTGCTGGCGGCCCAGATCACGAATCAACTCGCGGACGTCGCGGATCTGAGCCGGGTCGAGGGCGGCCGTGGGTTCGTCGAGGAGAACCACGGGCGGATCATGCAGGATCGCCTGGGCGATACCGGTGCGCTGGCGAAAGCCCTGCGACAAATGACGAATGAGGCGATTGCCGCAGTCGCCGAGCCCGGCACGCTGCCGTGCCCGGGCGAGCGCTGTCGCCAGGGCGCCGCCGGCGAGGCCGTGCAGGCGGCCACACAGCGCGAGATACTCATCGACCAGCATGTCATCGTAAAGTGGCGGCACCTGCGGCAAAAAGCCGAGCGCGGCACGGGCAGCGCGCGGCGCACGCTCGAGATCGTGGCCGCAGATGGTGATTTCACCACCGTGCCGCGCCAGCGCGCCGGCCAGGATCTGCAAGGCCGTGCTCTTGCCGGCGCCATTGAGGCCGAGAAAGCCGAGTACTTCGCCGCGGCGCAGCGTGAGGTCGATTCCGCACAAGGCCTGGTGACGGCCGAAATTGCGGACGAGGCCGTGAGCCGCAAGCAGCACGTCATCAGTCATGGGCGGCTATTATTCGCGAGCGGACCGGCAGGTGCCAAGCGGCGTCTGAGCGGCGATAATCCCAGCGATGATGATCATTGGTATCGATACGGGCGGAACCTTCACCGATTTCGTCGCCTGGGACGGTGCATCGTGTCGCGTGCACAAAGAGCTGTCGACACCGCAGGCCCCCGACGACGCGATCATGGCCGGCCTGCGTGCACTCGAGGTACCGCTCGATGCCGCGCGCATCGTGCACGGTTCGACCGTTGCGACCAATACCCTGCTCGAGGGCAAGGGCGCGCGCGTCGTTTTCGTGACCAATCGCGGCTTCGGCGATATTTTGACGATTGCCCGCCAGGCCCGCGCCAAGCTCTATGAGTTGATGCCGCGAGCGGTCCCGCCGCCGGTGCCGGCAACGCTGTGCCTCGAGACCGGCGGTCGACTGGGTGCGGACGGTGAGGTGATCGACACCCTCACCGAAGCCGATATGCAGGCGCTCGTCGCTGCCATCGAAGAGCTCGAGCCACAGGCCGTTGCGGTCAGCCTGTTGTTTTCTTTTCTCGACGATCGCTTTGAACGCGAAATCGCCACCCGCCTGCCGGCCGATTCATTCGTCAGTCGTTCGAGCGAGATTCTGCCGGAGTACCGCGAGTACGAGCGCGGCATGGCGACCTGGCTGAATGCGGCGACGGGTCCGGTCATGCAACGTTATCTCGAACGCCTCGCCACGGCTTTGGCGCCGGCGCCGCTCAGTATCATGCAGAGTTCGGGGGTCACCGCCGAGCCGGCGTTTGCCGCGCGGCGTGCCGTCAATCTGCTCCTGTCCGGCCCGGCGGGCGGTTTGACCGGTGCGCGGCACATCGCCGTGGCGTCCGGTCACGAGCGCATCATGAGCTTCGATATGGGCGGGACATCCACCGATGTCGCGCTCATCGACGGCGACATCGCCCTCACCAGCGAGGGCACGATCGGACCTTATCCGGTCGCGGTGCCGATGGTCGACATGCATACCATCGGCGCCGGCGGCGGCTCGATTGCCGTGGTCGATGCCGGTGGCGTGCTGCATGTCGGGCCGGAATCCGCCGGGGCGCAGCCGGGCCCGGCCTGCTACGGGCAGGGCGGGGAGTCGGCGACCGTCACTGATGCCAACGTGGTCCTCGGGCGCATGCCGGCGGCACTCGAGCTCGGTGGTCGTTTGAAACTCGATGCGGCAGCAGCGCGTGACGCCCTGACGCGCCTCGCGCGCGCCCTCGGTGCAGACTCGGCGGAAACCGCGGCCCAGGGGGTGATCGCTATCGCCAATGAGCACATGGCACAGGCGCTGCGTGTCATTTCCGTCGAGCGCGGCATCGATCCACGCGATTTCTCCCTGGTTTCCTTCGGTGGTGCGGGCGGGCTGCACGTGTGCGCACTGGCCGACGTACTGGGTATGCGCCGGGCGCTGGTGCCAGCAGCCGCCGGCGTCCTGTCCGCGCTGGGTATGGTTGTCGCCCGCCCGGGGCGCCGTCTCTCGCACACGGTCCGTTTACCTTTGCTGTCGGTATCGGCGGCCGCTGCTGCGGCCATGTTCGAAGCGGTCGCCGCCCCCGGCAAGGCAGCGCTGATCAGGGAAGGACATACCGAAGAGGCCATTCTCAGCTGTTTGTCGGTGGACGTCTGCTACGTCGGACAATCCTTCGCTCTGACGCTGCCCTGGTCGGCGCCGGAGTCAGTCGCAAGGGCATTCCATGAGGCTCATGAACAGCGCTACGGACATCGTCTGGACGCTCCGGTGGAACTGGTCAATGTGCGCGTCGCGCTGGACGTCGCGGGGAGCACGACAGCGCTGTCCGCGCTCGATATGCCAGCGGCCAATTTCTCCGCGGCGGCGACGGCGACGCCGATCCATGCTCGCGCTGAACTCGCCCATGGACGGCGGATCACGGGTCCGGCCATCATCTGCGATATGATCGCAACCACGCACATCGACAAGGGCTGGGGGGGCGCATGCGACGACGTCGGCAACCTTCACCTGGAACGCTTGTCCTAGTGCTCATGCAGACGAGCGGCGCGCGCGGCGCCGCGTTGACGAAAATTTACAATCCATCGACACCCGATTCTCGGTGTCGGTTTACAGTGCACAAGCGCTGGACTGGACGGGAGACGATATGTTGCAAGGCCTGATACAGCTGCCCTGGTGGGGATACCTGCTGGTGGCGCTGACCTATACCCACATCACGATCGTCGCGGTGACGATATACCTGCATCGGCACCAGGCGCACCGGGCGGTCGATCTGCACCCTGTCGTGACCCATTTCCTGCGCTTCTGGTTGTGGCTGACCACGGGCATGAACACGCGGGAGTGGACGGCCGTCCATCGCAAGCATCATGCGGCTGTGGAGACCGCGGACGACCCGCACAGCCCGGTCGTACACGGCATCCGCAAAGTCCTGCTCGAGGGCGCCGAACTGTATCGCGAGAACGCGCACAACCGTGCCACCGTCGAGCAATACGGTTTCGGCACGCCCGACGACTGGCTCGAACGGCACGTCTACGGCACCCATCCCAATATCGGCGTCACCTTGATGTTTATCACCAACATCGTGTTGTTCGGACCGCTCGGATTGACCATCAGTGCGGTGCAGATGGCATGGATCCCTTTTTTCGCGGCGGGGATCATCAATGGCGTGGCGCATTGGCGCGGCTACCGCAATTTCGAGACGCCGGATGCGTCGACCAATATCAGCCCGTGGGGGATCATCATCGGCGGCGAGGAGCTTCACAACAACCATCATGCTTTCGGCAGTTCGGCAAAATTTTCGGTAAAGCCGTGGGAATTCGACATCGGCTGGCTTTATATCCGGATCATGGAAACGCTCGGCCTGGCCCGGGTACGTACGATCGCCCCGCAGCGCCCCATCGTCGATGCGGCCAAACCGGCGCCGGATTTCGAGACGCTCAAGGCCGTGGTCAGCAACCGGCTCCACATCATGGCCGACTACGGGCGCATGGTCGTCAAGCGCGTACATCGCGAGGAAGTGCGCAATGCGGACGGAGAACTGCGCGGCAAGCTCGAACCGGTGGCACAGCTCATGGTGCGGGCCGACGAACGGCTCGATGAGCGCGAGCGTGGCGCGCTCGAGGAAGCGCTCACCCTGAATACGTCGTTGGCCGTGGTCTATCGTTTCGGGCAGCAGTTACAGGCGATCTACGAGCAGCGCAGCGTCAGTCGCGAAAAGCTCCTGGCCTTATTGCAGGAGTGGTGCCTGCAGGCCGAGCGCACCGGTATCGCCGCGTTGCAGGATTTTTCCCGGACGCTGCGGGGCTATACGCTGAGTACCCCTTGAAGCCGCCTGGAAGCCGCGGCCCGGGCACAAAAAACCCCGCCGCGGCGGGGTTTTTTTTTGGGCCCCGGGCCAGCCAGGCCTTACTTGATTTTTGCTTCCTTGTAAGTCACGTGCTGACGTACGACCGGATCGAACTTACGCCGTTCGAGCTTCTCCGGGTGGGTACGCTTGTTCTTGGTCGTGGTGTAGAAATGGCCGGTTCCGGCGCTCGAGACGAGTTTGATCTTTTCTTGCATGTCACTGTCTCCCTTAGACGCGGTCGCCGCGGCTGCGCATGTCTTTCAGGACAGCGTCGATACCCTGTTTGTCGATGATGCGCAGACCCTTGGTGCTGACTCTCAGGCGCACCCAGCGCCGTTCGCTGTCGACCCAGAAGCGATGCGTCTGCAAATTGGGGAGGAAACGGCGGCGTGTCTTGTTGTGCGCGTGTGACACATTGTTTCCGGAGATTGGCCGTTTGCCTGTGACTTGGCATACCCGAGACATGGTTGAGTTCCTGCTTGAGGCCCGAAAAAGGGGCGCAATTCTAGCTGAAATATCCCGCCCAGCCAAGCGCGATCAGCACCTCAGAGCAAGCCCCGCGCCGCCATGGACACGGCATCCCGTTCGCCGACGACCAGATGATCGAGTACGCGTACGTCGATCAGGCGCCCGGCGTCGACGATGCGTCGGGTGATGGCCGCATCCGCGGCGCTCGGTTCAGCAATCCCCGACGGATGGTTATGGGCGAGTATGACCGCGGCGGCGTTCAGTTCGAGACACGATTGCACGACTTCGCGGGGATGTACCGTGGCGCTGTCGATCGAGCCGAAGAACAGTTCGCGGAAGGCGATAACGCGATGCCGTGTGTCCAGATACAGGCAGGCAAAGACCTCGCGGCGGTAGGCCTTCATCCGCGAGACCAGATAGGCGCTCGCGGCATCGGGGTTTTCGAGCGGACCGTCGCGCTCGAGCGTAGCGTAGAGATAGCGTCGCGAAATCTCCAGGGCCGCGTGAAGGACACTGAAGGCGGCCAGCCCGAACCCCGCCTGGCGGGCGAATTCGGGCCACGGTGCCTCGAGCAGGCCGCGCAGACCGCCGCTGGCGCCCAGCGCCTGTCGGGCGAGGGTAACTGCGTCCGCCCCGCGGCGCCCGGTGCGCAGCAACACAGCGAGCAGTTCGGCGTCCGATAACGCATCCGCGCCGCCGCGCATGAGTTTCTCACGCGGTCTTTCGGTCTCAGGCCAATCCTTGATCGTCATCGGTGCTCCCCTCCTTGGGATGATGCCGTGAGTGTCGCAGTATAAGGGCCCGCGGCAAAATAACTGAACTATTTGGAACGCCGATCCATCCCGTCTGGCGGCGTTGCTCGTCAGTTGAATAGAACCCCTATTCGCCCTCCTCGCGCCTGGCCAGCCGGGTGTCTCGACGCCCCAAATCGCCCCGTTATTCTGCCGCGGACCCTAAGGGCCCTCGCCGTGCGGCGGTAGCGATTGGCCCGCGGCGCCTGCGCCGCGAGCACTGGGGTAGAATCGCCCGATTCGGAACCCAGGTGAGTCATGTCTGTTCTCAACGCCAAACGCCTGCTCGTCGTCGTCAGTGGGGGAATAGCCGCCTACAAGGCGCCGGACGTCGTGCGCCGTCTGGGCGATGCGGGCGCCGAGGTGCGCGTGGTCATGACGCCTGCCGCGACCGCCTTCATCACCCCGCTCACGCTGCAGGCGGTATCAGGCCATGAAGTCCGCACGGCATTGTTCGACCCGGCTGCCGAAGCCGCGATGGGTCATATCGAGCTGGCGCGGTGGTGCGATGCCGTTATCGTGGCGCCGGCAACGGCGGATTTTCTCGCCCGCTTGCGTCTCGGCCAGGCGGATGATCTGGCAACGGCGATTTGCCTCGCGACCGACGCACCCATCCTCGCTGCGCCGGCCATGAACCGGCTGATGTGGCAACATCCGGCGACGCAGGACAACCTCGCCGTAATCAGTGCGCGAGGAGTCACCATTTGCGGCCCGGGGACCGGCAGCCAGGCTTGCGGGGAGAATGGCCCGGGACGGATGGCCGATGTCGAGTTCATCGTCGAGGCGGTCGCCGGACTGTTTGCGCCGGGCTCACTCAGCGGAGCTCGCGTGCTGATCACGGCGGGGCCGACGCGTGAGGCCATCGACCCGGTGCGCTACATTTCGAACCACAGCTCCGGCAAGATGGGATACGCGGTGGCCGAGGCTGCACGCGAAGCCGGCGCAGCGGTAACACTGATCAGTGGTCCGACCCGGCTCGCGCCGCCGCCGGGCGTGGCGACGATCGCTGTGGAGTCCGCGCAGGAAATGCTCGATGCCGTGCTCGCAACCGTTGCTGCGGCCGATATCTTCATTGCGACCGCGGCGGTGGCCGACTATCGTCCCGCGCAGCCGGCCGCCGCCAAACTCAAACGCGACCGCAATGCGCGTCAGCTCGAACTCGTCCCCAATCCGGACATCCTCGCTACAGTTGCCGCCCGTCCGGCGCCGCCGTTCACGGTCGGCTTCGCCGCCGAAACCGAGGCGGTCGAAGATCACGCGCGCGCCAAACTCGAGCGCAAAGGCGTGGACATGGTGGCGGCAAACCTCGTCGGGGGCGCGGAACTCGGCTTCAACAGCGACGACAACGAACTCCTCGTCATCTGGCGCGGTGGCCAACGTCTCCTCGAGCGTGCGCCCAAAGGGCGCATCGCACGGGCACTCGTACGCATCGTCGCCGAGCGCTACGGCATCGCCCGTGAGGCCTGAGTTGCATATGTATTCAGCAGGACCCAGCCTGTACACTTGCCGGGGCTTCGCGCTGCTAGCGCGCAGCATCCGCCCGAAAGCAGCGGCAGAATGAAAAAAAATCCTGTCAACGGCACCGCGCTCGTGACTGGCCTCAGGCGCGTGCCGCGCGTCGCACTCATCGCGATCCTGGTGGCTGGCGGCCTCGCCGGAATACTGTACGTGTTGGCGGAGATCCTGCTCGGCGGCAATGCCGACGGCCCCACACCACAGTGGAATGAACGCTACGAGCAGCACGCACGCGGCCTTGCGCGCGCGGCGGAAGCGACGTTAGCGCAGTATATCGAAGCCATCGACGCCGTTGGGGCCGATGCCCGCGTAAGGGAAGCCCTGGTCGCTGCGGATCCTGTGCGTCTGGAAACCCTGGCTGCGGAACTCGAACCCACGTTGCCGCACGTGCTCAAGCTGCGCCTGTTGCCGGCGACTGTGCGCGATCCGGACATGGAATCACGACCACCACTTTCCTTCGCGTCGATCTCGATGATTCGCCGGGCACGGGAAGCGGGCAAGGCGCCGCCTGCTGAGGCCCACCTGGCCGGCACGGACGACGAACACATCGTCTTCCTGTCGCGCATCGAAACGCCGCTGGCCGATGGCCGCAATGCGCGTCTGCTCGGATTCGTCCATCTCGCGGTCGATCCTGACGTCGTGCGTGAACTGGTTTCGACAGCAGCGCCGGCGGACGCCTATGTCGAGATTCGCCAGGGTGTCGCGGTGCGTCTCGCCGCGAGCGGCCGTCCGCCGCCAGACGACGTACCGGCGGCCATCGTGCCAATTGCGGGCACTACGCTCGCCGTTTCGTTCAAGCCCCAGGGTGAGTCTGCTCCTGGCGTGAAACCAGGATTCCCGCCAGTGCTGATCGGTTTGGGCGTCGCCGTCGTTCTGGCCTTGGTCGGGTTCGTCATCTGGAACGGCCGGCGTGCCCAGGTGCGGGTGGGAGCGATCATCGGCGATGACGCTGCGGTGACCTATCAGGGCGCCATCAAAGCCATACTGGAAGGCGCTCATCCCGGGCTCGAACAACTCCTGCCGCGTGCGCGTGAGGATGGTGTCGTCAAGCCTGCAGCAATTGAAATCGCCGAGCTCGAGCGCGCCGGCGGCGACGACGTAACGCAGTTCAATGCCGAGCTTTTCGGGGACAACGAGGATCCGACGGTGCCGCGTACGGATGAAGGCGTCGACGAATTCCTGGCAGTCGACGCAGCGGCTCCGGATGCAGCAGCCGAGGCGGTCACGCCGGTTCCCGCATCGGTATTCCGCAGCTACGATATCCGCGGCATCGTCGGCGAGACCCTCACCGAAGACGGCGTCTATCAGATTGGCCGTGCGCTCGGCGCGGAAGCCGACGCGCGCGATCAGAGAACGGTTGTCGTCGCCCGCGACGGCCGCCATTCGAGCGAATCGCTGATGGAGGCGCTGGTACGGGCGTTGCTGGAATCCGGACGCGATGTCCTCGATATCGGGCTGGTGCCGACGCCAGTGCTGTATTTCGCGACCCATTTTCTCGATGCGCGCAGCGGCGTGATGATCACCGGCAGCCACAATGCGGCGCACTATAACGGCCTCAAGATCGTACTCGATGGCGAGACGCTCTCGGGCGAGGCCATCCAGGCCGTGCGACGACGGGTCGAGGAGCAGGACTTCATAGAGGGCACCGGTTCGCTGCAGGCGACCGATATCGTGGCCGAGTACATTCGCCGAATCAGTGAGGAAATCCCCGTCACACTCGGTCATGCGCTGAAGATCGTCGTCGATTGCGCCAATGGGGTTCCGGGGGTCGTGGCGCCTGACATTCTGCGCGCCATCGGTCACGACGTGATCGAACTGTTCTGCGATGTCGACGGCGATTTTCCCAATCATCACCCCGATCCCTCGCAACCTGAGAACCTGAGCGCCTTGATCGACGCGGTACTTGCGGAGGGTGCCGACCTTGGCCTGGCATTCGACGGCGACGGCGACCGCCTCGGTGTGGTCGATGGGGCCGGCAAGGTCATCTGGCCGGACCGGCAAATGATCCTGTTCGCCCGTGACATCCTCTCGCGCCATCCCGGTGCGAAGATCATTTTCGATGTCAAATGCTCGCGACAGCTCGCCGACGACATCGCCGCGCATGGCGGAGAGCCGATCATGGCGAAGTCCGGACATTCCCTGATCAAGGGAATGATGCTGGAGACCGGCGCGTTGCTTGCCGGCGAGATGAGCGGGCACATTTTCTTCAAGGACCGCTGGTACGGTTTCGACGACGCCATCTATTCCGCCGCACGCCTGCTCGAGATCATCGTCAATAGCGGGCAGTCGCCGGCCGACTTGTTCGACAGCGTGCCGGGCGGAATCGCCACCCCGGAACTGCGCCTGGACATGGCCGAAGACAACCACACCGAATTCATGCGACAGGTGTTGGCGGCAGCCGATTTTGCCGGTGGCGAAGTCAATACACTGGACGGTTTGCGGGTCGATTTTCCGCAAGCCTTCGGACTCATTCGACCATCGAAGACCTCTCCCTGTCTGATCCTGCGCTTCGAAGGCGACGATGAAGCCGCTCTGGCTGGCGTTCAGGAGAAGTTCCGCGCGCTGCTTCACGGCATCGACGCAAGCCTCGATTTGCCCTTCTGATCGGATACCCGATTCTGGTTCGGACCCTCAGCCGGAGACACCATGAGCCTCAATGCCAACGACGCACCGACGGTCGCCCATGTATTGACCGCAGCGCTGCCCTATATCCAGCGCTACCAGGGCAAGACCGTGGTCATCAAGTACGGCGGCAACGCCATGACCGAAGCGCATCTCAAAGCTGGCTTCGCGCGCGATATCGTGCTGATGAAGGCTGTTGGGATCCACCCGATCGTCGTTCACGGCGGCGGCCCGCAGATCGGTGATTTGCTCCGGCGTATCGGTAAGGAATCGCGCTTTGTCGACGGTATGCGGGTCACCGATGCGGAAACCATGGATGTGGTCGAGATGGTCCTCGGTGGTCTGGTCAACAAGGAGATAGTCAACCTCATCAATGGCGCCGGGGGGCGCGCGATAGGGCTCACCGGCAAGGATGGCCCGCTGATTCTCGCGCGCAAGTTGAGCCTGTCCCCACGCGACGCAGAAGCGGCGGCTCCGGAGATCATCGATCTGGGGCATGTCGGTGAAGTGTCCGCCGTCAATCGCCAGGTTCTCGATTATTTCAGTGCCGGCGATTTCATTCCGGTCATCGCCCCCATCGGCGTCGGCGCCGACGGCGCCTCCTACAATATCAATGCGGATCTGGTCGCCGGCAAGATTGCCGAAGTGATGTTGGCCGAAAAACTGATCCTGCTGACCAATACGCCGGGTCTGATGAACAAGCAAGGGGATTTATTGACGGGCATCACGCCGCAGCGTGTGCGCGAGCTGATTGCGGACGGCACCATCTCGGGCGGCATGTTGCCCAAGATTGGCAGCGCGCTCGATGCGGTCGACAATGGCGTCAGACGCGCACACATCATCGATGGCCGCGTTGAACATGCGGTTATCCTCGAACTGTTCACCGATGAAGGGGTCGGCACGCTGATCGAGTAGCGTCGCCGAAGGACGCCGATGGGTCCGTCCACGGGGCTCCTGGAAAGACTGAAACCTAGCAGCCTGTCGGGCTTAGGACCCTGACCGAAATAATCTTGTCAACACCGAGGCCGTTCCTGAGTGGCCGATGCAAGGCGCGTTTTGCAGGCAATAGCGGGACTATTGCCAAAAAACGTAACGCCGCAGCGGCCGCTCAGGGGCAGCCGAATGTAAAGATAATTTTGGTCAGGGTCCTTAGGCTCCATCTACTGCGGCGGTAGAATAGCGGCCCAAATAAGCGCGTGTTCTCGCTAAATAGACCCACTATTCGCCTCAAACACGCGCTCATTTTGC
Organism: Gammaproteobacteria bacterium; assembly: GCA_040904625.1. Classification (GTDB taxonomy): domain Bacteria; phylum Pseudomonadota; class Gammaproteobacteria; genus JACKNG01. The sequence continues at coordinate 34,725 of JBBDTC010000071.1, read as the reverse complement.
CTCGCTCTTCCTCTCGCCTCATCACGATGCCCTAAGTCCGACAGGCTGCTTGAAATGACGAAAATCGACCGGCGCCAACACATCCTGGAAGTACTCGCCCGCGAGCTCGAATCCAAGCCCGGCTCGCGCCTGACTACCGCCGCGCTCGCCGCTGCGGTAGGCGTTTCCGAAGCTGCGCTCTACCGGCACTTTGCCAGTAAGGCACAGATGTTCGAGGCCTTGATCGAATTTGCCGAGGAAACCGTGTTTGGCCTGTTCAATCAAGTCATGGCGGAACAGCGCGATGCCGAGGTCAGACTACTGCACCTGACGACCGTATTGCTGCGCTTCGCGGAGCGCAACCCGGGCATTGCGCGTATTTTGACTGGCGATATCCTGCTCGGTGAACATGAGCGCCTGCGCGAGCGGGTCCAACAATTTTTCGCCCGGGTAGAAACGCAGTTCCGCCAGGTCATGCGCGAACGCAAGCTCGTCGAACAGAGCAGCGCCGATGCAATCTACGTACAGCAATCGGCCCGTCTGTTACTCACGGTGCTGGTTGGGCGCATCGCTCAGTTTGTCCGCAGCGAATTCGTCGAGGCGCCGGCGCGCGACTGGGACGTACAATGGCAGTTCCTGCGAGCGGGGCTGTTTCCGGCGGCAGCCTAAGGCCGAGAGGCTATCCGAGCAGAGCTTCCTTTACTGCTCGGTCAATCCTTTGAGCGCCCGGAAGCGTTCGATATCCGCATCGAAGCGTTCCTGGATTTCGCGCTGCTCCCGTTGCTTGCTGGAGATGAAATCTTCGTTGTCGTCGATTTGCCTGCGCACACTCTCGATGTTCTTGATCATGTCGTCGCTGGGCTTCGTGCCGCGTCGTTCGACCTCGGCGGCACGTTCCATCATTTTGTCCAGGTTTTCCTGCAGCTTGTCGATGTGCCCGCGAACGAGGCGGATCTGAGATTCGAGGTGAGCGATCTGACCGTCCCTGGTCAGGATCAGATCATCGACCGAAGCAAAAGTATCGAGGAGGACACGATCGGCCCGTTCACGCTCTTCGCGCTCGATTCTTGCTTGTCGAGCAGCTTCTTCCGCGGCCCGCTCGGCGGCGAGTTCCTCGCGCGTCTTCGCGGCCTCTACTGTACTTTTCGTCATCCCGCGCTCGTTGAGGGTTTCATGTCCCTGCTGCGCGAACTCCGGCGGCACGGCATTGCCGCATTCGCGTACGCCGTCGTGGTTGGTCCAACACTTGATGGCGGCATTTGCCGGCCATGGCATCGCCCCCAGGGCGAGAACGGTGATGACTGCCAGCGCTGCCGACCGGGATACGTGCATCGTACTCATAGGCTTCCTGCTGCTTGCTGGAGGGACGGCACCGGCCTCGAGCGGTCGGCGCCGTGACGCGCAATTATAGTAGCGCACAGTGAATGAGGGCTGAATTGGGCCGTCACGGCCCTCAGGGCCCGTCCCAGAATAATTCGGCTGTTTGGAACGCCGAACCATCCCGTCTGGCGGCGTTGCTCGTCAGTTGAATAGAACCACTATTCGCCCTCCTCGCGCCTTGCCAGCCGGGCGCCTCAGCGCCCCAAACAGCCGAGTTATTCTGGGACGGGCCCTTACACCCCCCAGGTACTGCGGTAGCGGGTGGCCGCAGCCAGTTCGAGACCGTGGCCGCCGCTCGTCTCGAGATAGCTGACGATGTCATCGAGTCCGATGATCGAATTGACGGGTAAGCCGTGAACCCGTGCGATTTCCTGTGCAGCGGACAGCCGACCCTGGCCCCGCTCCTGGCGGTCCAGCGAGATCATCACGCCGACCGCGGTGGCGCCGGCGGCTTCGATCAAGTGCATCGATTCGTTGACCGAGGTCCCGGCTGATATCACATCGTCGACGATGAGTACCCGGCCTTGCAGGGGCGCGCCGAGCAGCACCCCACCCTCGCCGTGGTCCTTGGCTTCCTTGCGATTGAAGCACAAGGGCACATCACGGCCGTGGTCGCGAGCCAGAGCGATGGCGATGGCAGTGCCCAGCGGGATGCCTTTGTACGCGGGCCCGAAGAGCACATCGAACCGTGGCGCAGTGGCGACGATGGCCGCAGCATAGGCGCGACCCAGTCGATCGAGAGCGGCGCCAGAATCAAAAGCACCGGTGTTGAAGAAATAGGGGCTCAAGCGGCCGGATTTGAGCGTGAATTCGCCGAAACGGAGCGCTCCCCTGTCGATGGCATAAGTAATGAAGTCGCGCTGAAAATCCTGCATGGGGGCGTCTCGTCCTGCTCTCTGTAGGGCTATCATAGCGGGCTGGTCCATGGCAGAAACCCCGTAGCCCAAAGGAAGCTGTCATATGCGCATCATCTCGCTCAACGCGAACGGCATTCGCTCCGCCCACGCCAAGGGTTTCCATGAGTGGCTCGCGAAACAGCGTGCCGACGTCGTGTGTATCCAGGAGACCAAAGCCCAGGTCGAGCAGCTTGCCGATGACATTCGCAAACCGGGTCGGTGGCATACCTTCCACTGCGATGCCGAAAAGAAAGGGTACAGCGGTGTAGCCCTGTATTCGCGTGTCAAACCCGATCACGCGCCATTGCTGATGGATTACGAAGGCGAACTCGCGGCCTGAGGGCCCTCGCGGTGCCGAATCCTGTAGACCGCTATTTCCGCGCGCAGGTTGGGCAGCAGCTGCATGCCGATGAGTGCACGGTGCTGCGAATCGACAATCGCCCGTTCGATCACGGTAATGCCACGGCTGGCGCACAAATCGTCGAAGTCATCGATGGTGCACATGTGGATGTTGGGCGTGTCATACCAGGTATTCGGGAGATGCCGGGTGACCGGCATGCGCCCGAGGGCGAACTGAAGGCGGCATTTCCAATGGCCCATGTTGGGGAATGTGACGATGCCCTCGCGACCGATGCGCAGGATGTCATCGAGCAGTTGATGCGGAAACCGCATCGCCTGCACCGTCTGTGTCATGACCACGTAATCGAAGGACCCAGCGTCGAAATCTCCCAGACCTTCGTCGAGGTTGGCGTGAATGACATTAACGCCGCGCTCGAGACAGGCGACGATATTGTTGGGATCGATCTCGATGCCGTAGCCGGTGACGCCCTTGGTGCGTTCGAGCTCGCTCAGAAACGATCCGTCGCCGCAGCCGAGATCGAGGACCCGCGAGCCTTTATCGATCCACTCCGCGATCAGACGATGCTCGGGACGCAGAGCTGCTGCGTTCATCCAGCAACCTCGATGCGGCCGAAATAGGCTTTCAGCACGCGATGATAGTCGGGGATCGGCAGGAGGAAAGAATCGTGCCCGAGATCGGACTCGATATCCAGATAGGATACGTCGAGATCGCAATCGAGCAGCGCGCGGACGATTTCGCGCGACCGCGCTGGAGAGAAGCGCCAGTCACTGGAGAAAGAGACGACCAGAAAGCGCGCCGAGCAGCGTTCCATCGCGGTCGTGAGATTGCCGTCGAAGCGCTGCGCCGGATCGAAGTAATCGAGCGATTTGGTCATCAGGAGATACGTATTGGCATCGAAACGCCCGACGAATGATTCGCCCTGATGGCGCAGATAGGATTCGATCTCGAACTCGACGCCGAAGCCGAAGGCGATCTTCCCGCTGCGCAGTTCTCGTCCGAAACGGGTATGCAGGACGTCGTCCGAGAGATAGGTGATGTGGCCGATCATGCGGGCGAGTTTGAGGCCGTGTTCGGGTACGGTGTCGTGCTCGTAGTAATGGCCGTCATGGAAGTTCGTATCGGAGCGAATGGCCTGGCGGGCGACCTCGTTGAAAGCGATGTTCTGTGTCGAGAGGCGTGGCGCCGCGGCGATGACGATGGCATGCCTTACCCGGGCAGGATAATCGATGGCCCACTGCAGGGCCTGCATCCCGCCGAGGCTGCCGCCCATGACCGCCGCCCAGGATTCGATGCCGAATTCGTCGGCCAGGCGGGCCTGGCTTTCGACCCAGTCGCGGACGGTGACGATGGGGAAATCGGGTCCATAGCGCTTGCCCGTGCCGGGCCGCACGGACAGCGGCCCGGTGGAGCCGCCGCAACCGCCGAGATTGTTGGGCGAGACCACGAAGAAGCGGTTGGTGTCTACGGGCTTGCCCGGGCCGATGCAATTATCCCACCACCCCGGCTTGGCATCGTCGAGCGCGTGGTAGCCTGCGGCATGATGATCGCCCGACAGGGCGTGACAGATCAGCACCGCATTGTCGCGAGCGCTGTTCAGCGTGCCATAGGCCTCGTAACAGATGTCATAGGCGTCGAGAATCGCGCCGCAATCAAGCGCGAGCGGCGTCGTGAAGTGCGCGATCCGGGGTTCGACCAGACCAACGCTGTCTGCAGGCAGGGATTCGGGCATCTCAGAGCAGCGTATAGCCGAGATCCCGTAGCGGGGCGACGAGCAATATCTGAGTGAGTTGCAGGCCCAGTAATACGATGAGCGGCGAGAGATCCAGCGCGCCCAGTGGCGGCACAGTGCGCCGCACCGGCTGCAGCAGCGGTGCGGTCAGCGCCTGGATGACGCTGACCAGCGGGTTGTAGGAACGCGGCGCCACCCAGCTCAGGATGACTTCGATGAAAACTGCCGCGATGAAGATCCATACGGTCTTATTGAGGAGTTCCGCGACAGCGACGACGAGAACGCCGCCCAATGCCGGAGTCAGGCCCAGCACCAGCGCAACCAGCAGCGTGTTGATGGCCTGCAACACGAGTAGCAAGACCATGGAAGAAGTATCCAATCCACCCAGTGCGGGGATATAGCGGCGCATCGGGCGCAGCGGCGGGTTGGTGACCGTGACAATGGCTTGGCACAGCGGATTGTAGAAATCGGCGCGCACCAGCTGGAACAGGAAGCGCAGCAGGACAGCGAGTATGTACAGCCCGAACACGGCGTTGATGAGAAACACGCCGGCATTGGAGAAATAGCCGCCGCCCATCAGGTATCCATCTGGCGCGACAGTGCAACGGCGCGATCACGAGCCTTGGTCAGTGCCGCAACGACCATCTCGCCGAAGCCGGCCTCGGCAAAACAGGCAAGTGCTGCTTCAGTGGTGCCTCCGGGCGAGGTAACCTGGGCGCGCAGTGCTGCCGGCGCCTGTGTCGATTCCCGCGCCAGGCGGCTCGCGCCGTAGGCGGTCTCCAGCGCCAGTCGGCGAGCCAGCGCTGCAGGCAGGCCCAGCGCCTCCCCGGCTGCTTCCAGGTGCTCGATGAACAGAAAGAAATATGCCGGGCCGCTGCCGGACAGGGCCGTTACCGCATCCATCTGGGATTCATCGTCCAGCCACAGCGCATGGCCGACGGCGTCGAGCAGCCGGGCGGCCTGTTCGCGCTGCTTCGCCGACACCTGCCCATTGGCATAAAGGGCAGCGATGCCGGCGCCGATCAGTGCCGGGGTATTGGGCATGGCCCGCACGATCGGCACCGCCCGTCCGATCCACGAAGCCAGCTGCCCGCTCGTGATCCCGGCGGCGACGGTCAGGTAAAGAGGATCGGTTCGCACCTCAGCGGCCAAGGCATCGGCGGCCTGGCGCATGTTCTGCGGTTTGACTGCCAGCACGATGACATCGGCGTCGCGCCCGGCCGCCGAGAGATCGCTGCTCGCCTCGAGAGCAAAAGCATCGCGGCAGGCTGCGCGCGCCGCGGGGTCGGTCTCGACGACGCGAATGGCGTCCGTCGGATGGCCCGCGGCAATGAGACCGCCGATCAGCGCGCGCCCCATGTTGCCGGCACCGATGAAGGCATAGGTGACTTGCATGGTCGAATGTCGATTATGAATGGGGCAAATATTATCACGCCGGTCGTAGCCGCGGACCGAAGACGGCTGTGCCGAGGCGCACCAAAGTCGCCCCTTCGGCAATAGCTGCGGGATAGTCGTCACTGGTGCCCATGGACAGGCTGTCGAGCCCCGGCCCCC
>JBBDTC010000071.1:0-28816 GCA_040904625.1 Gammaproteobacteria bacterium | reverse complement strand
CGCTGGCCCGGGCCAGGGCGGCGAGTCGGGCAAAGGCGGCACGCTGAGCCGCGACTTCGGCAACCGGTTGCGGCAGACTCATGAGGCCCCGCAAGCACAGGTTCGGAAGCGCCCTCACGGCGGCGACCAAGGCCGGCAGTTCAGCCGGTGTGACGCCGTTCTTGGTGGTCTCGCCGCTCACGTTGACTTCGATGAGAACGTTCAGGGGCGCGAGCTCGTCGCTGCGCTGCGCACTAAAACGTTCCGCGATGCGCACCCGATCGACGGTATGCACCCAATCGAAGGTTCGGGCAATGGCGGCCGTCTTGTTGCTTTGAATGGCGCCGATGAAATGCCACTCGATGGGCAGGTCGCGTAAGGCTTCCTGTTTGCGCTGCGCCTCTTGCAGGTAGTTCTCGCCAAACGCGCGCTGTCCAGCGGCAAAGGCCTCACGTATGGCGCGGGCCGGTTGTGTCTTGCTGACCGCGATCAGATGTACCGTTTCTGGCGCGCGTCCGCTCGTCAGGGCGGCTTCGCGCAGCGCCGTGCGCAGTTTCTCGAGGCGCTCGGCGATGGTGCTCACAGGGCCTGGCCTGTGCGGGCGCCGCGCAGGCTTGCGCAGGCCTCGGGCTGAGTCGCCGTCGATCCGGCAGCGCGGCGTGGTTCGTGGTATGTCATCGCGGTTCTTGCTAAAGTTCCAAGGACTGTCAGGGGCTATTGTTACACGCGCTTCCAGGCGAGCTTCACCGCGGCTTCGCGCCTCGTCCTGACGCACTCCGGCCCGGGCCGGAGTGCGCGGAGGCAGCGGTCCGCTCTACAGCCGTTCTCTGAGGATACGTTATGGACATCGGTGAGCTTCTTGCGTTCGGGGTCAAGAACCGGGCATCCGACATGCATCTTTCCGCGGGCCTGCCCCCCATGATCCGTGTCGACGGTGATGTCCGCCGCATCAATGTGCCGGCCATGGACCACACCACCGTTCATGATCTCGTCTACGACATCATGAACGACAAGCAGCGCAAGGATTACGAGGAATTCCTCGAATGCGACTTCTCGTTCGAGATCCCCGGCCTGGCGCGATTCCGCGTCAATGCTTTTAACCACAACCGCGGTTCTGGCGCTGTGTTCCGTACGATTCCATCGGAGATTCTGAGCCTGGAGGACCTCAAGGCGCCGATGATTTTCAAGGATATCTCCGACTATCCCCGCGGCGTCGTGCTGGTAACCGGGCCGACCGGCTCGGGTAAATCGACCACTCTGGCCGCCATGGTCAATCACAAGAACGAGTCCGAGTACGGACACATCCTCACCATCGAGGATCCGATCGAGTTCGTCCACCAAAGCAAGAAATGCCTCGTCAATCAACGCGAGGTCCATCGTGATACGCTCGGCTTCAATGAGGCCCTGCGCTCGGCGCTGCGCGAGGATCCGGACGTCATCCTGGTCGGTGAGATGCGTGATCTCGAAACCATCCGTCTCGCGCTGTCCGCTGCCGAGACCGGACATCTGGTCTTCGGCACGCTGCACACGAGCTCCGCCGCGAAGACCATAGACCGCATCGTCGATGTGTTTCCGGCCGAGGAGAAAGACATGGTCCGCGCGATGTTGTCGGAATCGCTGCGCGCGGTGATCTCGCAAACCCTGTTGAAGAAAAACGGCGGCGGCCGGGTTGCCGCGCATGAAATCATGATCGGAACGCCGGCCATTCGGAACCTGATCCGTGAAAACAAGATCGCACAGATGTACTCGGCCATTCAGACCGGCCAGCAGTTCGGCATGCAGACCCTCGATCAGTGTCTCAAGGGCCTGGTCGAGAAGAATGTCGTGACGCGGCAGGAAGCGCGCCTCAAGGCCGCTAACAAGGATGCTTTCTGAGCGCGGCTAACGGCTGCGTCGGCGGGCGGGATCGGACAGTCGTCATCGCGGGAGGTTAGGTTAAGCCCCCAGGAGCTGAAAGATGGAACGCGAACAAGCAATCAAGTACATGCGCGACCTCCTCACCCTGATGGTGGAAAAGAAGGGGTCGGACCTTTTCATCACCCGGGATTTTCCCCCGGCGATCAAGATAGACGGCAAGATCTCGCCGGTGTCGAAGACCAAACTCTCGCAGGAGAACACCAAGGCCCTCGCCTATGCGGTCATGAACGACCGCCAGATCAAGGAGTACGAAGCAACCAAAGAGTGCAACTTCGCCATAGCACCGACCGGCATTGGCCGTTTTCGCGCCAACGCCTTCATTCAGCAAGGTGCTTGCGGTCTGGTCCTGCGCACCATCGAGACCGACGTGCCGAATCTCGACAAACTCGGTCTGCCGGCGGTCATGAAGGACATCATCATGACCAAACGCGGGCTGGTGATCATGGTCGGCGGTACCGGATCGGGTAAATCGACGTCACTCGCCGCGATGATCGATTACCGCAACGCGAATTCCTATGGGCACATCATCACCATCGAAGATCCGATCGAATACGTCCATCCGCACAAGAACTGCATCATCATGCAGCGTGAAGTCGGGGTGGATACGGATGACTGGGATATCGCGCTCAAGAACAGTCTGCGTCAGGCGCCGGACGTCATTCTGCTCGGCGAGATCCGCGATCGCGAAACCATGGAATTCGGCATCGCGTTCGCCGAGACCGGCCATTTGGCGGTCGCCACGCTGCATGCAAACAGTTCCAACCAGGCCCTCGACCGCATCATCAATTTCTTCCCCGAAGAGCGCCGTACCCAATTGTTGATGGATCTATCCCTCAATCTGCGCGCAGTCATTTCGCAGCGCCTGCTCAAGAAGATCGATGGTAAGGGCCGTGTCGCAGCAATCGAGGTCCTGCTCAACTCCCCGCTCATCGCCGACCTCATCCTCAAAGGTGAAGTTCACGGCATCAAGGAAATCATGGCCAAGTCGAACGAGCTGGGTATGAAGACTTTCGATCAGGCGTTGTTCGATCTCTACGAGGCTGACCACATCGGCTATGACGATGCGATTCGCAATGCCGATTCCCAGAACGAACTTCGGCTGCGCATCAAACTCGAAGGCAAAGCAGCGAAGGGCCGCAATCCTCTCGACGATGCGGGTGGACTGGCGCTCGAGGAGAGTGAAGACGAGAGTGGCATGATCCGACGCTGAGCCCGGCGCACCTAACAACTTGGGAACATCCATGGACATCACGCCCTACCTTCAGCTGCTGCGGGACAAGAACGGTTCGGATCTCTTTTTTACCGTTGGTGCTCCGGTCAAGATCAAGATCGAAGGCACTATCAATTCCGTCGGCAAGACTGTTCTTACCGGTGAGCTGGTCAAGGCGGCTGCTTACGGCATCATGAACGAGAAGCAGATTCGCGGCTTCGAAGACACCATGGAGTGTGATTTCGCGATCGCACTGCCGGACAAGTCCGCCCGTTTCCGCGTCAACATCTTTCGCCAGCGTGGCGAGGTCGGGGTGGTGCTGCGGCGTATTCCCGCAGAGATCCCGACCATAGAAGAACTCGGCCTGCCTGACATCCTCGGGGAGCTGATCCTGCACAAACGTGGTCTGGTGTTGATGGTCGGGGCAACCGGCTCCGGCAAATCGACGACCCTCGCGGCGATGATCAATGAGCGCAACGGCAGGATGGCGGGGCACATACTCACAATCGAGGATCCGGTCGAGTTTTCTCACCCGAACTTGAAATCGATCGTCAATCAACGTGAGGTCGGTGTCGATACGCTGTCCTACCGCAACGCGTTGCGTGCTTCGCTGCGCGAGGCCCCGGATGTCATTCTGATCGGCGAAATCCGTGATCGCGAGACGATGGAAGCTGCACTCGAATTGTGCAACACCGGTCATCTCGCCATTTCGACCATGCACGCGAATAATTCAAACCAGGCCATGGAGCGCGTGATCAACCTGTTCCCGCAGGATCTGCACAAGCAGTTGCTGATGGATCTCTCGGTCAATCTGCGCGCGGTCATATCGCAGCGCCTGGTCAAAGCCATCGACGGTAAGCGGGTTGCCGCGATCGAAATCATGGTCAACACACCGCATATCGCCGACCTGGTCCTCAAAGGTGAGCTGCATGAACTCAAGGAAGCGATGGAAGGCAGCGGGGCACGCGGGATGCAGACTTTCGACATGGCGCTGCACTCGCTGTTCAAGGAAGAACGGATTTCCCTGGAAGAAGCGCTGTCCAATGCCGACTCACGAACGAACCTGGAGGCTCGGATCAATTTTAGCTGATGCCACAGTAGTGCGGTCGGGCAGCGGGTTCCGGCAAGCCGGCGAAGTAGCGGGCGTGTGGTGGCTGGCCGCGCTGGCGCTGCTGTGCTCGAGCGCGGTCCTCGCCGCCGGGACGAGCGAGGAAGAAACCGCGCTGGCGCGAGGCAAGGCGCTCGTCGCTCCATTCAAGTCTGAACTCATGTCGACTTTGAGCAGTGCACTCAACGCCGGACCGGCCGCCGCCGTAGTGGCGTGCCGGGTCGAGGCGCCGGCACTGGCCAACGATTCCGCCCCCGCAGGTGTGCGCCTGGGTCGCGCCAGCGACCGTCTGCGCAACCCGGCAAACCGTGCGCCGGACTGGGTTGCGCCCTTGCTCGCGGACTATCTGGCGGGAATTGTCCCGCGTGCACCACGCAGTGTTTTCGTGGGAGACGGGCGGCGTGGATACGTCGAGCCCATCGTCATCCAGTCGATGTGCCTGACCTGCCATGGCGAAAGGCTCTCGGATGACGTGCAGGCGCGGCTCGACACCTTCTATCCCGAGGACCGGGCAACTGGCTACCGCGTCGATGAATTGCGCGGCGTCTTCTGGGTAGAACACCCGCAATGATCCGGGGTCGACGCCGGCACGGCATGAGGCGTTCACGCCCTGCGCGCCACGTGGTGCCTGGCCACCCTCAGCTAGCGCTCATTGCAACGGCCGGGTACTCCCCGAAACCGACTCCGGATCGCGTCTGATGGAGGCGGACGAACCCCTGCTCTCCCCGCTCAGCCAACGCATTTCGCGCGGCTCACAGTCCGTGCAAGTCGAGATCTATGCGGACGGCGAAGGCGGATGGATCCTCGAGATCGTCGATGACTACGACAATGCGACACAGTGGGAGAATACATTCGCATTCGACGAAGATGCGCTGGACGAGGCCTTGCGCGCAATCGACGAAGAAGGGATAGAGACATTCATCGGGCCGAACCTGCATGCGTTGCACTGAACTTGGAATGGCCGCTTGGCGATCGTCCTTGCGCGCTGTCGCCATGCTGTCATGTCTCGCCGGCGCAACGGCTGGTGCCGACAGCATCGGCTTGGGTTTCCCGTCGGTGCAGGCTGCCTATACGGCGGTCAGCAGCCGCCCGGACGTCTCTGTAAGCGAAGAAGATGGCTGGATCCGGCTCGATTCGAGCACTGAAGCAGGGCTTATCTCATGGTCGTTCCTGCCGCGTGGCCATCCGGCCTGGCCCGCGGTCGTGCGCCGCGACGTTTTGGCCAGGGCTGGTATCCCGACCTTGGTCACGCGATTCGTCTGCGAAGGGCACCGGGCTGCCTGTGAAGTGTTGTACGCACGCCTGCGTGCCGACGGTGAGCCCTGAACACGTGCTCGTAAATGTGCTGAAAGTGATGGAGGGTACCCGCTTGCTCTGTAGCCTTGATCGACATTTACGAGCACCTATCTAGATGGCACGGTGCCCGCGGCGCGCATCCTGCCCGACTGTGGCCCAGGGCCGTGCAAGATGGCCCGCCGCGCTTGCCACGATCCTCGTGATCGCGTCCGCGCTGTCGGCACAAGTGCGAGCCGCGCCGGTCGCGAAGTGGGCGCGACTCGAGGGGCTATCAGCGGAACTGCGCCGCGACGTGACGCACTTCATGCGCTCCCGCTGCGTGCCGGACAGCCGCGAAGTGGCCATGCCCGTCTATCCGGACGCAGACCTGATCGCCATCGATTGGGGACGCGTCAAGCCAGCCTGTGTAGCGCGCGAAGGCTGGAGCGATCTGGGCGGTATCACGCTCGTGAGCATGGATGACGAAGAGCAGGTTGCAGCATGGTACGCGGCACAGCTGGCCGACTATCGGCTCTACCGGGCAGCGCAGGGGCGTCTGTTCATTCGTGCGCAGGTTCCGGAATTCCTCTGGGATCGTGACTATCATAAGCATCCGAACATCGCGATCATGGCGGCTCCTGCGGAGTGGGCCGCAGCGGGTTACCGAACGCTCATCGAGCTCAATCGGCCGGCGCCGCAATAGACCTGTGCAGAGCACGATGCCTGATTTCAAGGGATTCCTATGTCGACAGTCCTAAGCGTTGCCCACTCCAGCGTCTCGCGCGCAGCCACAGGCATCGAGTCTGGCTCGTCCACACGCCGCCTGGCTGCGTACCGACCCGGAGCGGCATAAGGGCATGGACAAGACTGAAAAGCGGCGGCATTGGATCATGTCCGCGCAAGCTGCGCGGGCGTTGGGACCGCCGCCGACGGGAATGTTGTCGCAGCCCGTTTTTACCCGGGGAACGCTCGATATCCGCTGGTATGCACCGCCCGGAGAGGACCGCCAGACACCGCATACCCGCGACGAGATTTATGTCGTCGCGCAGGGGCGGGCCGCCTTTTTCGACGGCGACCGACATCATGACCTGGAGCCGGGCGCCTGTATCTTCGTCGCTGCGGGTCAAGAGCACCGCTTTGAAGCGCTGTCCCCAGATTTCGCAGTTTGGGTCGTATTCTATGGCCCGGAAGGCGGTGAAATCGTCTCCGCCCCGGACATCGATGCCGGCTCTGACCACTGAGGAAGTAGGGCCCTGTCGAGTTGGCCTGTGATCCCGCCCACCGCGTGTACGGTCAACCGTTGACCTCTTCCCTAATCGCAACGCGCCTCGCGGCGCATTCCGGAGCGTTATCATGAATTCCACCAGACCGTCCGCCGAACCGCATAAACAGCTCGAGAACGAACGAGTCATCGTCACTGAGTGGCGCTTCTCGCCCGGCGCCGAAACCGGTTGGCATCGCCACGAGCATGACTACGTTGTGGTTCCGTTGACCACCGGGACATTGATGTTGGAAACCGCCGAGGGAGGTAAACCGGCCGATCTCAAAATCGGCCAGTCCTATGCGCGCCCTGCCGGTACCGAACACAACGTGATCAATGCCAATGGTTTCGATTTGGCGTTCATCGAAATCGAACTCAAGGCCTGAGAGGGTGCCCGAACGCCTCCCATGATCGACCTCCTTCGAGGTCCGACAGGCAGGATTGCAGGCTCGCGCCTGCTGCGCTAGCGTGATCGATTGAGCCATTCTTGCGAGATCCCGTATGAGCGCAGCCTCAACCATGCCACCGCCCCGCCTCGACACCGCCAGCATCGTCGACTGCTACGATCTCCGCTTCGATGCCGGTGATCGGGCCAACGGCAGTCTTTACCTGTGTTCGCCGCGCGACTGCCCAGCGCCGGCGTCCGGGCTCGCGCTGTTGCGGGAGGCGGGGCTGTGGTCGGCCGAACCCGAGAAGCTCGTGTCCGACGAGCAGCGCCAAGCCTACAAGGATGGCCTCGTGTTTGTCGCTGCCGCCGCCTATCGCACGGGTGCCGACCACACTGTGCTGGCCCGCTTCGACCACCCCAAGTTTCCGTCGGATGCGGCGCGCTGGAAAGCCTGGCTCGCTCTCTTCGATACGGCCTATGAACGCCTCGTTTGAGCCGCTCGGCGGCGCTTGCCTGTGCGGCGCTATCGCCTTCGCGATCACGGCGCCCGTGATCGCTATGGGACACTGCCACTGTGGCATCTGCCGGCGTGCCCACGGCACGGCATTTTCCACCTATTGCCAGGTTGCGGCCGATGCCCTGGTAGTGTCGCGTGGCGCGACTGCCCTGGCTGATTTCGCTTCGTCGAAGGCAGCCGTGCGCCAGTTCTGCCAACATTGCGGTAGCAAGTTGTTCTTCCGGGCGCATGCGCTTCCTCGATTCGTCTGGGTTGCAGCGGGGACTATCCACGACGACCCCGGGCTGCGGCCGGGCTACCACATCTTCGTCGCTTCCAAGGCATCCTGGTATGACATCCAGGACACGCTGCCGCGCTACGATGAATTCCCGCCGGATGCCGCACACTGATTTTCGCCCACTCGGCGCCCCGATGGCCCCGCTCGGCAGAGGCATGCCATCGTGAGCGCCGATACGGGGCGCAACGCACGGGTCTGGGCGGTGGTGTCGTGCATCCCGTGCGGTCGTGTCGCGACTTATCGGCAGATTGCCTCGCTCTCCAGCATCGACGGCCCGAGCGGTGCCCGCCAGGTCGGCTATGCGCTGGCGGCCCTGCCGGCAGAGAGTGACGTCCCCTGGCATCGTGTGATCAATGTGCGCGGCCTGGTCAGCCCACGCGGCCGCGGCGGTCGTGAGACGGAGCAATATGAGCGCCTCGCTGCCGAGGGCGTCGGCCACGATGCCACCGGGCGCATCGATCTGGCGCGCTATGAGTGGGATTATGGCGTCTGAGGCCGTGCGTAGGCGGCGCAGCTTGTGGGTGATCGGCGCGGTGCTGGCGGGCTGGCTGGTGCTGCAGCAGCTGCTGCACCCACCGACCCCGGAGCCGCGGTTTTGTGGTCGCGATGTCGAACCGGGCGCGGATACCGTGGTGATGTTGAGCGCATCATGGTGCGGCTATTGTCGGCGCGCGCGGACCTGGCTGGTGGCCGAGGGCATCGAGTATTGTGAATATGATGTCGAGGCCCACGCCGAAGGTCGCGAACAGTTTGCCGCTCTGCCGCACAAAGTCGTTCCGGTGCTCAAGATCCGCGGCGATATCCTCGTCGGTTTCAACCCGATCGAAATCACTCAGACTCTGGCCGCGCACGGTATTACCGAATTCGACGATTAACAGAATAACTTCTGGATTCGGCGGCCGCCGAGCTGCTTGCCCGCGACAGCTCGGCGGTGACACGGTAGAGGGTGTGGCCGCTGGCGAGGTACTTGCGCTCGAAACCGCTGATCGGTTGCTGGGGATGCCAAACCGCCAGATCGACATCGCTTCCGGTCCATAGGCGTAAGCTCAGCGCGAACTCCTCGGCATAGGTGCGCCAGTTGGTGCGCAACTCGAGCTGCCCGCCGAGCGCGATGATGTCGGCCAGCGCCGGGTGGCCATGCCAGCGACGCATGAGATGTCGCTGCTTGGGCCACGGGTTCGGGTAGAGCAGATGATGTGCGGCGATCGTCCAGCCACGCGCGCGAGCGAACGCCCAGACATCGACGACATCGCTGCGCAGGAAGCGCAGATTGGCGGCACGCAAGCGCGCCGCACGAGCCAGGCGTGCGGCGCTCTTGTCGACTCCGATAACCAGCGCGGCCGGGTGCGCGCGCGCCAGGGCCAGGCTCGATTCTCCCGTCCCACAACCGCTGTCCAGGACGATCGCGCCACCGCGAGCGGCGCGTTCGTGTTCCAGTGCGGCCAGTGCGCCGCCCGGCTTGTGCGATAGCGGCCGCCGCGAAACGTGGTCACGGTGGCGTTGGACGAGCGCCTGCAGACGTGGATGAGGGCCGCTCTGGTCGCTGACGACGTCAGCCGAGCACCACTGTGCCGGCGCGACGCGCTCAGTCGGCGAAATCGACACTGGCGATATCGAAGACGGGGCCATCGACACAGACGCGTTTCATGGCACGCCCCGCGGCTGTGGTGACCGCTACGGTGCAGCCGGCACAACCGCCTACCGCACAGGCCATGTATTCCTCGACCGAGAGTTCGCCGGGGATGTCGAACTCGCGGGCCAGTTGCTGCACGGCGCGTAGCATGGGGGTTGGTCCGCAAGCGAAGATCTCGACGTCGGCTTGGGCGGCGCCGCTGTTTTCCAGCCACGAACGGGCCAGTTCGGTGACCAGGCCCTCGTGGCAACCTGGATAACCGCGTGTACTGGCCAGCCGCGACGCGATGCCCCAATCGTCCAGCAAAGGCATCGCAGCCATGGTGGCAGCGGCGACTCCCGGGACCAGCAGGCGCGAGGGGCGTGCCGGGAAGGGAAACGGTACTTCGGAGCCCATGAGAACCAGCGGTTCGATGCCGCTGCGCGCAGCACGCATGTGCTCGGCGAGGAAGATCATCGGCGGTATACCGACGCCACCGCCGATGAGCAGCGGGCGACGCCGATAGCCGCGCAGGCGGAACGGCCGGCCTATGGGGCCAAGCACGCTCAGGGATTCACCGACGCGGCGCTCGGCGAGCTGAGCGCTGCCGGCACCGTGGATCTTGAACAGTATGTCGAACCAACCCTCGCGGGCGGATGCACGCATGATCGACATCGGGCGGCGCATGGCCAAGTGCGGTGCACAGCGCAGGTGCACGAAACTGCCCGGCAACGCTCGTTCGGCAACCGTCGGGCAGGTCAGACGCAGTACATGTTGTCCGCCGGCATGCGCCTCGCTCGCGCTCACTTCGGCTTCGGCGAGGAGGATGGTGCCGCGGTGCGCATGCGCCCCTTCGGGCAGGTCGGGTGGCGGTCCTTCAGTCATCGAGCTCATAGACCAGGCGCCCGCCGACCAGTGTATGCGTGACGCGTCCGCGCAGCTTTTGCCCGAGGAACGGCGTGTTGTGGCCCTGGCTTCTGAGCGTCGCATGATCCGCGGTCCACTCGCGATTGGCATCGAAGACGCAGACATCGGCCACGGCCCCGGGACTCAGCGTCCCGCCGTTGATGCTGAGAATACGCGCCGGCGCGACAGCTGCGGCGGCGAGCGCGACGCCGAGCTCGATGAAGCCCCCGCGGACCAGACTGAGCATCAGCGGCAGGAAGGTGTCGAAGCCCGAGATGCCGGGCGCACTGGCCGCGAATGGTGCTGCCTTGGCGTCGGCATCGTGGGGCTCATGGTGCGCCGACAAGGCGTCGATGCGGCCGCGCGCAAGGCCGCGACGCAGGCCATCCCGATCGCGCGCGCCGCGCAGCGGCGGACGCACGTGGCAGCTCGAGTCGTGGTTGGTGATGTCGAGGTCGGTCAGATGCAGGTGGGCAATCCCGACATCGGCGCTGACCCTGAGGCCGGCCTTGCGCGCATCACGCAGGTAGGTGACGCTCTGGGCGGCCGACAGTGTGCGGAAATGGGCCTTCGCGCCGGATTCCGCCACCAGCACCAGATCGCGCGCGAGCCCGATCAATTCCGCTGCGCCCGGAACGCCGGCGAGGCCGGTCCGGGTGCTGGTCGCGCCTTCATGCATGACGCCGGCGGCGCCGAGCCAGGGGTCCTCGGCATCGAGGAAGACGGTCAGTCCGAGCGTCGCCGCATAGGCCAGAGCGTTCTTGAGCACACCGGTGTCCCGGACCGCACGGCCAGCATTGGATACGCCCACACAGCCGATCGATTTCAAGGCATGCATTTCGGCAAGTACCGTGCCGCCGAGATCCTGTGTCAGCGCACCGATGCAGCGCACCCGTGCACCGCGTACGCCGCGGGCGCGCTGGTTGATCAATTCGACCACAGCGGGCGTGTCGATCACGGGGTCGGTGTCGGGTGTGCAGCAGACGGTCGTGAATCCGCCGCTGGCAGCGGCGACGAGTTCGCTGGCGATGGTCGCTTTGTGTTCGGCGCCCGGTTCGCGCAGGCGCGCACCGAGTTCGGTGAAGCCCGGGCAGATTACGCGCTCGCTGGCATCGATTTCACGTGCTGCCTTGAAACCTTTCGGCCGCCTGCCAATGGCCACTATGGTATGACCATCGATGTAGAGGTCGGCAAGCTCATCGAGGCCGCTGGCCGGATCGATGACGCGACCACCCTTGATGCGAATCTTCATGTTGTCTGTACGTACGAGCCGAGCACCATGGACATCACGGCCATGCGCACCGCGATACCGTGGGTGACTTGTTGCAGGATCACCGATTGAGGGCCATCGGCCACTGCCGAGTCGATTTCGACGCCGCGGTTGATCGGCCCGGGATGCATGACAATCGCATCGCGCGCGGCGTGCTTGAGATGCGCCGGGGTCAGGCCGTAGGTGTGAAAATACTCGTGTCCGCTCGGCAGCAACGCACTTTGCATGCGTTCCTGCTGCAGACGCAGCATGATGACCACATCGACGCCCTCGAGGCCTCGAGCCAGGTTGTGGAAAACCTGCACCCCAAGTGCCTCGATGTCCGTCGGCAGCAGCGTGCGCGGTCCGATCACACGGATATCAGGTACGCCGAGTGTGCGCAGTGCGTGGATCTCCGACCGCGCCACGCGCGAGTGCAGCACGTCGCCGACGATGGCGACCGTGAGGCGCTCGAAATCGGGTTTGTGCCGGCGGATGGTGAAGACATCGAGCATCGCCTGCGTGGGATGAGCGTGGCGCCCGTCGCCGGCGTTGATGACGCCGACCTCCGGGCCTACCTGGCGGGCGATGAATTCCGGCGCACCGCTGTCCTGGTGACGGACGATGAACATGTCGGTCGCCATCGCCTCGAGCGTGCGCAAGGTATCGGACAGCGATTCACCTTTGCTCGTCGCGCTGGCTTCTATATTCAGATTCATGACGTCGGCGGACAGCCGCTTGGCGGCCAGCTCGAAAGTCGTTCGCGTTCGTGTACTGGGCTCGAAAAACAGGTTGACTACGGTTTTGCCGCGCAGCAAGGGGACTTTCTTCACCGCCCGGTCGCCAACCACGGTGAAGCGCTCGGCATTGTCGAGGATCTCGATCAACAAGTTCTGTGGGAGATGTTCTATGGTCAGGAAATGGCGCAGCCTGCCGTGGCTGTCGAGCTGGATGTCGGGGACGCTCATGATTGGAGGGGACGCGCCGCAAGCGGGAGAAAAAGCGCGCCGCCGGCCGTGCCGGTGGCGTCAACCGCCGCTACTGTCATGATCGGTGTGCGCAAAACTCGAGTCGCAGGGGATCGGGCCCGAGCAGTTTAACATGCTCGTCTGGTGCCAGGGACAGCCGCATACCATAGATATTGGCGTCGATCGGCAGCTCGCGTCCACTGCGATCGACGAGCACGATCAGACTCACCGTGCGCGGCCGCCCATAATCGAAAATCTCGTTCATGGCAGCGCGAATGGTGCGCCCCGTGTAAAGAATGTCGTCGACCAGCAGCAGATGGCGATCGTCGACTCCGAACGGCAGTTGCGAGGGTTCTACTGTCGGATGCATGCCGATGCGGCTGAAATCGTCGCGGTAGAAAGCGATGTTCAGCTCACCGAGCGGCGTATCGATAGCGAGGCGTTCGCGCAGGCGTGCCGCCAGCCACACGCCGCCGGTGCGAATGCCGACCAAGGCGGGTTGTTCCATACCCAGGGAGTCGATGCGCCGAGCGGTGCGTACGGCGATGTCCTCGATCAGGGCTTCGACATCGATATCGGGAGGCTTGGGATCCATCACACGTTCTCTATCAGGAGTTGTCGCGGACCTCGCCACGGGAGCGTGGTCAAGCGCGCCGCGATCGATTGTATTGTCACGTATTTCGACCTGAGGTGTCGTCGCCCCGCCGACGGCAAGACGCATCGCTTGCGAACCAGCTTTCCAGTATCAGGCGCGCGGCGACGGCATCGAGCCCGGCACGGGCGCATTCGGGGTCGGCGCGTGCGGCGTGCGAAGATAAATGTTCGTCGATGAACGCCACCGGGCGCCCATAGCGTCCCTGCAGCCGTCGCGCAAAGCGCTCGATAGCATGGTCCAGCACGTGCGGCGCGCCATCGGCGGTCCGTGGACGACCGAGGACGAACTGCTCCGGCCGCCAGGCATCGACCAGCGCGGCGATGGCCTCCCAATCGATTCGGCCGTTCCGCACAGTGATCGTTTCTAGCGCCCGCGCCGTCCCGGTCAAATCCTGGCCTACCGCCACACCGATGCGTTTATGGCCGAAATCGAATGCCAATACAGTGCGAGCGGTGCCCACTCACGCATGGCCGATATCGTGCGAAAGTGCCGCCAGATCGACGCCGATAACGCGGGCGGCGTGCTCCCAGCGACGCTCGGCCGGCGTCTGAAAAACGATCTCGAGATCGGCTGGCCCGCTCAGCCATGCGTTCTCGGCCATTTCCTGTTCGAGCTGTCCCGCACCCCAGCCGGCATAGCCCAGAGCGACCAGCGAGTCCAGCGGGCCCGCACCGGCAGCAATCGCTTCGAGGATATCGCGCGAGGTCGATACGCCGATTTCCGGCGTGATCGCAATGGTCGAATTCCAGTTAGTCGCCGGGCGATGCAATACGAAGCCACGATCGGTATGAACCGGGCCGCCCTGGTAGACCAGGCGGGCGGTGATGGCGGGGTCGTCGCTGTCGAGATCCATCTGGGTCAGCACTTCCCCCAAAGCGAGATCGAGCGGGCGATTGATGACGATACCCATCGCCCCCTCCTCGTTGTGGACGCAGATGTAGGTCACGGTCCTGGAGAAATTCGGATCGGCCAGCGTGGGCATCGCGATCAGGAAGTGGTTGGTCAGGTCGAAATGGTCCATGCGACGAGTATTGCCGGCTCGGCCTTCGGAGACAACCCGTGTCGGGCGTCGTTCAGCGCGAGGAAAACTGCTCATTATTGAGGAAATTCCACGTCCGGGTTACGTGAAGAACGTCGACTTCGGCCTGGATGTCGGGAGGGAAAGGCGCGAATGGTGCGGCCAGTTCGACGATACGCACCGCCGCATCGTCGAGCAGCTTGTGGCCGGACGAACGGCGCACCGTGATTTCGGCCACGCTGCCGTCCGGCAGCAGTGCAACATCGAGCAACAGGCTGCCGGAAAGCTCGCGGCGACGGGCTTCATCCGGATAATTGAGGTTGCCGACACGTTCCACTTTGGCGCGCCAAGCTTCCATGTAGGCAGCGTAACGGAATTCCCGCGTGCTGGCGGAGATATATTTTCGGCGCGGACGCTTGGCCCGAGAATCGAGCCGTTGCTGGAGTTCGGCATTGAGACTGGCGAGGGCAAAAGAGCGCGTCAGCAGCTGGGCCGCGGTCGGCAGCGGCGGCGTGGCGACCTCGGGCTCGGGCGGCGCTGGTTCGGCACTGGCATCGGAGACCGCAGCGGCCTCCGGCGGAGCCTCGGTACGACTGTCCGGCAAAGGCAGCGGCGCTTCCTCGCGCTGCTCGACGAGCTGCTCTTCAACCTCTGCATGAGCCGTTTTCGGCGGCGCCGGTGCGGCTTCCGCAGCGGGCGCCGGCGGCGCTTCTTCGGCCGGAGTCGGCCGCGCGGCTTGTGGCGGTGCCGGTGTTGCTGCGATGTCGGCGGTCTGTGCGGGCAGCGGCGCACGTACTGGCGCCGCCGGGGGATCGCTCTCGGGTGCATCACCGCCGCCGCTCAGGTCGGTCTGGGCGAGCAGATCGGCCTCATCGGGTGCGTCCTTGGATTTCTCCGGTACGAGAATGATTTCCATGGCCTCGAAACGCGCATCGGGAACGGGTTCTGGAGCGAAACTCACGCCCAGGATCAGCATGGCGTGCACGATGATCGCGAGGCACACGGTCAGCGCGAGCCGGTCGTCGGTGCTGACCGGCGTGCGCGCAGCCAGGGCAGTCACGCCGGCCATGCTGCCGATCCCGTGGAATTGAGCGGCGCGCGGCGCGTCATGTACTCCGTGCGAGCCGTGCTGTGATGGCTTTCATGAGCAGGCCGCCGATATCGATATCGTAGGCTGCCTCGATCTCGCGCGCGCAGGTCGGGCTGGTGACGTTGATTTCGGTGAGGCGGTCGCCGATCACGTCGAGTCCGACGAAGACCAGACCGCGGCGCGCCAGCTCCGGCGCGACCCTGGCGCAGATCGCACGATCCGAGTCGGATAACGGTTGCGCCACGCCGCGTCCGCCGGCGGCGAGATTGCCGCGCAGCTCGCCGGACGCGGGAATGCGCGCGAGCGTGTACGGCAGCGGTTCGCCGTCGACCACGAGTATGCGTTTGTCGCCCTCGAGAATCTCGGGCAGGTAGCGTTGCGCCATGCAATAGCGTTGCTCGAGTGCTGTCAGCGTCTCGAAAATCACGCTGGCATTGTCTTCGCCGGTACGCACGCGAAACACCGAGGCGCCGCCCATGCCGTCCAGCGGTTTGACGACGATATCGTCATGCTCAGCCAGAAAATCACGCAAATCGCGCTTGCTGCGTGTGACCAGCGTCGGTGGACAGAGTTCGGCGAACCAGGCCGTGAACAGCTTCTCGCTCGCATCGCGCACCGAACGCGGGTCGTTGATGACCAGTGCACCATTCGCCTGCGCCCGCTCGAGCATGTAGGTGGCGAACACGAACTCCATGTCGAATGGCGGATCCTTGCGCATCAGAATGCAGTCGAGTTCGCCGAGCGCACAGGGCGACGACGCCTGCGGAGCGGTGAAGTCGTACCAATGGTCGAGTGAATCGTGAACGCGCAGTGGGCGGGTGCGCGCCAAAGCGCGGCCGTCGAGCAGCGTCAGATCGCGCATTTCCATGTAGTCGATTTCGAAGCCGGCGCGTTGCGCTGCCAGCAACAGCGCAAGAGTCGTGTCCTTCTTGGGATTGATCCCGGCGATGGGATCCATGATTACGCCCAGGCGTCGGGCCATGATTGTCGAGGCTCTGCAGGCTAGGTCGCCGCACACCTTACCACAGGGAGCAAGGCCAGATTGCTGCGCATTCGAGGCGGATAGTGGGCCTTTCAGGGAGGATGCGTGCCGCCATGAGCCGCCATGAGCCGCTATGCTGCCGTCGCAGTAGACGCGCCCTGAGTCCGACAGCTAGCTAGCCGCGGCTGATTGTTCGATCCTGCGCCAGACTGCTAGCATTGAGCCCCCCTTGGTCACAGCCCCGGACCCTCGAACGGTGATTCTATTGTTCCTCTGGCCAGCAGCCTTGCGGCCGGCGCGGAGCGCTGCAGAGCGCCGGCCCGGAGTCATGCCATGACAGTGCGGCGAACCCTGCGCATCGCCACCCGCGCGAGTGCGCTCGCGCTGTGGCAAAGCGAACACGTGGCGGCGCGCTTGCGCGCGCTCGACGCAGCGCTCGAGGTGGAACTGGTACCCATCACCACCACTGGCGACCGTATCACCGACCGGCCGTTGGCGGCGATTGGCGGGAAGGCACTGTTCATCAAAGAACTCGAAGTGGCCATGGCCGAGGGGCGCGCTGACATCGCCGTCCATTCCATGAAAGACGTCCCGGCCGAGTTGCCAGACGGGTTCGGCATCGGCGCGGTGCTCGAGCGTGAAGATCCGCGTGACGCGCTGGTCAGCAAGGGGAGTCGGGACATCGCCGCGCTGCCTGTGGGTGCGCACGTGGGGACGTCGAGCCTGCGCCGCCGCAGCCAGCTGCTGGCCCACCGTCCAGACCTCGTCGTGGCCGATTTGCGCGGCAACGTGCCGACGCGGCTCAAACGTTTTCGTGACGGGGAGTTCACCGCCATTGTGCTGGCGGCAGCGGGCTTGCGCCGCCTGGGTCTGTTCGACGATTGCTGCCACTGCCTGGCGCCGACAGCTATGCTGCCGGCGGTCGGCCAGGGTGCCATCGGTATCGAATACCACCTGGACGCGCCGGACATCGCCGCGCTGATCGCGGGCTTGAACGACGCGACGACGGCGGCCCGGGTTGCCGCCGAGCGGGCCATGAACGCCTGCCTGGGCGGCAGCTGCCAGGTCCCGATCGCCGGGCATGCCCGGATCGAGGATGGCCGACTCATGCTCGAGGGCCTGGTTGCCGGAGTCGACGGCAGGGAGCTAGTCCGGCAAACTGCGAACGGCCGCGTCGAGGATGCGGTTGCGATCGGCAGGCAGGTGGGCGAGGCAATGCTTGCCGCGGGCGCCGATAGCATCCTCCAGCGCCTGAACCTTGGTTGAAAAATGACAAGCGCGATGCAACCACTCGATGGAATTTCGGTCCTCGTCACCCGGCCTCTGGACCAGAATGAAAGCCTGGCAAAGGCGATCGAAACGCAGGGCGGTACCGCCATCCGTGCGCCCATGATCGTCATCTCCGGCCTCAGTGATGATGCGGCTGCAAGCCAGGCCGGCACCCTGCTCGCGTCGTTCGATATCGCCATCTTCGTCAGCCGCAATGCTGTGGGCTTCGGCTTCGATCTGGTGCAGCAGCACGGCGCGAACCTGCACGGCAAGCCCGTATTCGCCGTCGGGCTCGGCACGAGCGCCGAGCTGCGCAGACTCGGCGTCGAAGACGTCGAGACGCCGGCGAGTGAGTTCAGTTCGGAAGGTCTGCTGCGCCTCGACGGCCTTGCCGAGCACCACATCAAGGGCAAGCGCATCGTGATTTTCCGCGGCATCGGCGGGCGTGAACTCCTGGCCAAGACCCTCGAGCGCCGTGGTGCGGAAGTGGTGTACTGCGAGTGCTACGAACGGCGTAAGCCGGATGTGGTTCTTCTTCAGGAACTGAAGAAGAACGCCGTCAAGGTGCCGGATATCGGTTTGGCGACGAGCCTGGAAGCACTCGACAACTTAGTCGCGAAGATCGAGGATGAAGGCATCGAACAGTTGTTTGACATGCAGATGCTCGTTGTCGGATCGCGCGTGGCGCAGGAAGTCGAATCACTCGGCTTCACGCATCACCCGATGGTGGTGGAAAATCCTTCCGACGAGAGCATCTTGCGCCGCCTCATCAAATGGGCTGACGAGGAAGCATGAGCGAAGCATCACAGGTGACGACCGCGGACGAACCCACGGCAACGGCATCCGTTGCCGCCGAGCAAGCTGGCGGACCACGCGCTTCGCGCGCGCCGTGGTTCATTCTCCTGTTGTTGTTGTTGATCGCGGCGGGCGCGGGGTATTACTGGGTCAGCATCGTCTTTCGCGCCGAGCAGGCCGTGCTCGAAGCCGAACTCGCGGCACTGCGGCAAGCGCAAGCAGACGTTTCCGGTACACTCGAGCGGCGCGGTGCCGAGCTGGCCGAGATCGGTGACGCTCAGAGCGCGTTCGAGGCGCGTGTCGATGGTATCGAGCGAACACAGATGGATTTGATGGATTCGGTCAAATCACTGTTTGCGAAAGACAAACAGGTGACGCTCGACTGGATCCTCGCCGAAACCGAATATCTGATCTTCGCCGCCGTCCAACGCCTCGCACTAGAGCGCGACGCGCGTGGCGCCAGTGCCGCGCTCAGCGCCGCCGATGCACGGATAAAGACGGCGCGGCACCCGGATTTGCTCGGCCTGCGCGAGCAGCTGACCGCAGACATCGCCGCATTGGATGCCGTCGCCGAACCCGATATCGAAGGCCTGGCGCTGTATCTGTCCGAGGCGGTGACGCGCGTCGATGAACTGCCCACCAAACCGATCGCTGCGGTCGACACCTCGTTCAGACGCATGCGCGATGAAGACGTCTCCACGTCCAACTGGACCGGCGTGGCGCGCGCGCTGTGGCGCGACCTGGTCGGTCTGGTGGAGATCAAGAACGACCAGCTCACCGACGATGTGCTGTTCGACCCACAGTTGCGCGATCTGCTGGCACAGAATCTTCGGCTCGAATTGGCCAGTGCGCGCCTGGCAGTGCTGCGCCGGGACGTGGAGAATTTCCGTGCAGCGGCGCGACTGATCGACGATCTGCTCGTCAAATACTACGACGGTACCGACGGCAGTGTTCGCGCCTTGTCGGCGAAACTGGCCGAGGCGTCTGCCATTGATCTCGATCCGGACTTGCCCGACATCTCCGCGAGTCTCGATGCCGTGCGCGCGCTGCGCGCCGATAGTGGCGTAGCCGCGGCGCCATGAAGCTGGTTTTCATCGCCCTGCTCGCGTTGGCAGTCGCGGTCGTGGCGGGCCATTACGTGGCCGAAGATCCCGGATTCATCGTGATTGGCTACGGCGGTACCGTGGTGCGGACGACGTTCGCGTTCTTCGTCGTCGCCCTGCTGGTGGCATTTCTGGCACTGCACGGCCTGATCAATTTTCTTGCCTATCTTGGCCGCGCGCGTATCCGTTGGCGCCAGCGGGCCGACAGGCGGCGTTCGCGGCGTGCACACGATTCACTCGCCCGCGGCCTGATGGCCATGGCTGCCGGCGATTTCAACCGTGCCGAGCGCTTGTTTCGTGGCGGCATCGATGATGATGCACAGCCTGAAGCCCATTATCTCGCCGCCGCTGCCGCCGCGCAGGCGGCACACGCACCGGCCCGGCGCGACAACTACCTGACTCTGGCAGCCGAGGCGCGGCCTGAATCGCAGCACGTCTTTTTACTCAAGCGTGCCGAATGGTTGGTCGAAAACGGCCAGCTCACCGAGGCTCGGCCGCTGGTCGACAAGCTGGCCCGAGCCGAGAGCGGTAACCCGCAGGTTCTGCGCCTGCGCATGATCATCGCCCGCGACACGCACGACCACGAAGGCTTGTTGACCTTGCTGCCCGATCTGCGTCGCGATCACGTGCTGGCCCACGATGAGGCCAATGTCATGGAGCGTGCCAGCGTTGCGGCCGTGCTGGGCCAGACGGATTTGTCGCTCGAGGCGCTGCGCTCACGTTGGCGCGCATTGAGCAAGCATCTGCGCGCAGAACCCGAAGTGCTCAGTGCGTACGTCCGTGCCCTGTGTCGGCTGGGCGCCGACGACCAGGCCGAAGAATTGGTCCGCAAGCGTCTGGAACGGCGTTGGGATTCCTCTCTGGCTGCGCTTTACGGCGAGATACGCTGTGAACCGCCGGCACGACAACTGCGCAAGCTCGAAGCCTGGGCGGTGACCCGAGCCGACGATCCCGGGCTGCGCCTGGCGCGCGCCCGCCAAGCCATTCGCGCCGGCTTATGGGGTCAGGCCGGCACGCATGTCGAATACCTGATGGGCCATGCGCCGAGCCCGCTGCTGCTCGAACTGCGGGCAGAAATCGCCGAAGCGACGGGCGACGAGGCCAGTGCTGCCGCGCATCGCCGCGCGGGTCTGGCGTTGGCCATAGGAGCCAGTCCGCGGGCAGCCCTGCCACCGCCCGGGGACGACTGAGCTTCCTCAGCCGGTGCCGCCGGGCAGGCTGCGCGGGTTCGCCAGCCAGCGCAGCAGCGGCTGCCAG
The DNA here is from genome assembly GCA_040904625.1 of Gammaproteobacteria bacterium. GTDB lineage: Bacteria > Pseudomonadota > Gammaproteobacteria > JACKNG01. The sequence continues at coordinate 7,980 of JBBDTC010000071.1, read as the reverse complement.
TATTCCCGGTCGGCCGCCGTCGCCAGCGGCGCGAACTCGAAAATCGACAATCCCCGCTCGGCTGCTTTGAGATAGTGCGCGCTCTGCCGAATCCAGGTCAGGAATGGAAAGCGGCGGCCCGAAGGCAGCTTCAAGTCGAACAGAAAGTCTTCCAGCTCTTCAGCAGAGCGGGCGGCTTCGCGCACACGGCTGGCAACGGTGGCGATTTTGATGTCGCTGTGGATCTGCGGGCGCAGGTCGCGCAGTTCGCCGAAAAAGCGTTGGGCGGCCCGGATATCGACGGGTGACGGCACCACCGGTATGACGGCTGTTTGAGCGCGGCGCAAGAGGTTCACGAGGTTGGCTTCGTGCGTCCGCGACGGGGCATCCATGATCACCACTTCGGTGCTGCGCGGTACGCGCAGACCGCGTCGATGAGCCTCGACGCCGTGGATGCGCGGATGCTCCGCGCCGCGCTGCGCCAACCAGTCGATACTCGACCCCTGTGGGTCGAAATCGGCCAGCGCGACGCGGGCTCCGCTGCTCGCATAGTAGCCGGCGAGATTGGTCGCGATTGTGGTCTTGCCGCTGCCACCTTTGGCGTTGAGTACCAGAATCGTGCGCATCGAGCTCCCCTCTGCTCACTCCGGACGGCCGTAGTATAAGGGCTCATGGCTGAATAGCTCAGCTATTTGGAACGCCGATCCATCCCGTCCGGCTCTCCCTCCCGATGATTTTCGCTGCAGGTGCAAATTGCCGGAGGCCGGGGGACAATGGCGCCATGCGCTTTCTCGACGCCCACGCCACGGGCATCTATCTGCGCCTGCTCGGTCATGTAAAGCCCTACTGGCGCGTGTTCGCACTGTCGGTATTGGCCATGATTGCGTTGGCGGCAACGGAGTGGATGCTGCCCGCGCTGCTCAAGCCGCTCATCGACGAGGGTTTCGATGCCGGTCAAGCGCAGCGAACCTACTTCATCCCGCTATTACTGATCGGTCTTTTCATTTTGCGCGGCGTACTCGGCTATGTGGGCACGGTCGCCCTGGCCTGGGTCTCGCAGCGCACCATGGCGGACCTGCGCACAGCCATGTTTCACACCCTGGTGCGCCTGCCTGCGCCATTTTTCGACAGCCGCAGCGCGGGTGAATTGATCTCCAAATTCACTTTCGATGTGACGCAGGTTTCGCAGGCCACGACGCGGGTCATCTCCGTGTTGGTCAAGGATTCGGCGATGGTCGTGGTCCTGCTCGGCTATCTGCTGTATCTGAATTGGCGCCTGGCGCTCTTGCTGCTGCTGTTCGCGCCGCCCATCGCGATCGTCGTGCGCCGTGTGTCTGGTCGCATGCGTGCGATGAGCCGTCGCCTGCAGGAGTCGGTCGGCGCCATCAACCAGGTGGCCGAAGAGGCGGTGCGCGGCCAACGCGAGATCAAGGTCTTCAACGGTTATACCTGGGAGAATGAGCGCTTCGAGGGGGCCAACAGTGACGCGCGTAAATTCCACATGAAAGTGGTGCGAACCAGCGCGATGATGGTGCCGTTGATTCAGCTCATCGTCGCCCTTGGCATCGCGTTGATGATCGTCATGGCACTGCGCGAAGCGGCCGCGAGCGGCATCACCCGCGGCGATTTCATCGCGTTTGTCACGGCAACCGCTCTGATCCTGCCGCCGGTCAAGCGTCTCGCCGGTGCCAACGAATTCCTCCAGCGCGGTCTGGCCGCCGCGGAATCGGTGTTTGCACTCGTCGATACGGCGACTGAAGACGATGCGGGAACACACGGTCATATCGCGCGAGGCGCCATCAGTTTCGAGCGGGTGAGCGTGAACTACGGCCGCTCTCCGGCGCTGCGCGACATCACCCTGGATATCGCGGCCGGCGAAACGGTGGCGCTGGTCGGCCGTTCGGGGGCCGGCAAGACCACGTTCGCCAACCTGGTGCCGCGCTTCTATCAACCGTCTTCCGGCCGCGTCCTGATCGACTCGATTCCACTCGACGAGTATTCGCTGGCGGGGCTGCGCGACGGTATCGCCTATGTCGGCCAGAATATCGTGCTGTTCAACGACACTATTTACAACAACATCGCTTACGGCGCCTTGCGCAACATGCCGCCGGCAGCGATCGAAGCGGCGGCCGAGCGCGCGCAAGTGATGGCTTTCGTGCGCCATCTGCCCGATGGGCTCGGGACCCTGGTCGGCGACAATGGCATGCGTCTTTCGGGGGGGCAGCGCCAGCGCGTCGCGATCGCGCGCGCCCTGCTCAAGGATGCGCGTATTCTGATTCTGGACGAGGCCACCGCGGCTCTGGACAACGAAGCAGAGCGCCACGTGCAGGAAGCGCTGAGCCTGCTGCAGAAGGCGCGAACCAGTCTCATCGTGGCCCATCGACTATCTACCATCGAACAAGCCGATCGCATCATCGTGCTCGAGGCCGGCAGCGTGGTCGAAAGTGGCACGCATGCCGAGCTGCTCGCCGCCGGCGGCGCCTATGCGCGTCTGTATGCCGCTGGGTTCGAGGGCGAGGTGACGTGAGATCGGGCGGACGCTGCGAAACCGCGGTCCGAGCCAGATCCCGTAGGCCGTCGCAGCAACGTGGTGCCGGCTCAGCGGCGACGTGGACGGAAGCGCCGTACGCGCCGCAAGAGAGGTCCTGGATCGGCCGATCCGGGACCGTAGCGCAGCATCGTGTAAAGGTGCGTAATGGCGATCATCTCCGCCGCGAGGTCGGCGCGCGCCAGGGCGACACGTGCGGCATACGCTTGCGGCGCTTCGCTGGCCTGTCGGGCGAGGCCGACGCGCGCGAGCCGTGCGGACAGGAGCTGCCAGGCTTGCTGGGCGGCATCGACGCGCGCGCGCGGGTTGCGCAGGAGCAACCCGGCAAGCACCGCGGTGACCAGAGCCAGGGCCAGGGTCAAGGCGATGACCAATGCGCCATAGTCGACGTCTTCGAAGCCGAGATCCTCGAGCAGGCGCCTTTGTGCCTGGGCCGAATAGCCCAGCACCCACTGATTCCAGCTATAGCTCAGTGCATCGATGCCATCGCGGAAACGGCTCAGGAGCAGGCCGCCCATCCCTTCGCGATCGAGGCCGGGCAGGGTCGATCGGCGCGGGAGGACGGTATCGATACCCAGTGAGACGCGCGCCGGGGCGACCGCGCCGGTCGGATCGAAGCGTACCCAGCCATCCTCTTCACCGTAGATCTCCGCCCAGGCATGGGCATCGCGCTGGCGAATGATCAAGTAGTCGGCGAGCGAATTGAACTCTCCACCCTGGTAGCCCGTGACCACGCGTGCCGGGACGCCGGCGGCACGCATGAGGACGACGAAAGACGCGGCGAAATGTTCGCAGAATCCTTCCTGCGTATCGAACAGGAAACCGTCGATGGAGTCGGTCCCGGGCGGCGGTGGCGTCAACGAATAGTAGAAGTTGCTTTCGCGGTAGAAAGCCAACGCGCGCTCCGCGATCGTCGTTGCAGCGACCCCGCCCTCGGCCCAGGTCGCAGCCAGCGCACGAGCGCGTGGGTGCCAGTCCGATGGCAGCGCCAGAGCCGCGCGCCGCTCAGCGGCACTGAGATCGCGGTCGCGGTAATCGACGACCGATTCGAGATCGTAGATCTTTCGTCGCCGCACCGGATTGGTCGTAAGCAAGCGGCCGTCGGCGGTGATGCGGATGGCGCCCTCGGTGCGTGTGACCCGATCGAGCCCGAGCAGCCAGCGTTCGCGGTGCGGTTCCAGGGTTACCCGGTACGCGTAGGATGGGCCTAGCCGTTCGATCGCCCCGGCCGGCTCGTTGCCCATGCGACCTGCGCGCCAGGTTATGCCGTCGGTTTGCCACAGCACCGGTCCGCGCCAATAGAGATCTCGGGCACGCGGTTGGGAGCCGGAGAATTCGACGCGAAATGCGATTTCGTCGGATAGCCCGAGGCGTGCGACCTCGCCGAGAGTGAGTTCGTCGCTGAGCCCCGAGACACCGTCGAAGGCGTCTTGCGGCAAGCCCCACAACGGTCCCGGCAGACGCGGGAACAGGATGAAGGCGACCAGCATCAGGGGCACGGCCTGCACGGTCATGCGCAACGCCAGGCCTGCCATGGACCCGCTATGGCGGTAGGCGGATGGCGTGTTGAACTGTATCAGCACGGTGGTCACGAACAGGACCAGAGCCAGCATGTACATGGCTGTCGCCATGGTCTGCGAATAGAAGAAGTTGGTCACCACGAGGAAGTAGCACAGGAAGGCCACGAGGTAATAATCCCGTGGGCTGCGCATCTCCAGCAGCTTCAGGCCGAGCAGCGCGGCGAGCAATTCCACGCCGGCATCGCGGCCAAGCTGTCCGCGATAGGCGATGTAGACGCTGATAAAAGCGGCGACCGCCACGATTTGCTTGCTGATCCAAAGCAGGCGATGAGCGCGATCGGGCAGCGGCAGGCGGCCGTAGGCGCCGAGCACCCGCCACAGGACCACACCGACGAAACCGACCGAGAGCAGCACGGGTATGCGTTGCATGTGCGGCACGAGGCCGCCGACGAGTGCGGCGGCCAGCCAGCTCACTTCGCGCACACTGAGCTCGTCGGCTTTCATGGCATTGGCGGAAACAAGGCGAGCGCGCGCAGGCAAGCGTCGCGATGGCGCGCACCTGACGCCGGCGGCTGCCTGCTGCCCGGGATATCGAGCCCGTAGCGCATGCCCGATCGCTCGGCCGCCAATACCCAGGCACACAGTTGCGACAGTCGGGTCTCGATGTCGGCAAGTGGCGCAACGGCTGCCCAGGTCAGCCAAATCTCTGCGCCGGATGGTCCCTGGAAGCGTTTGACCATGAGTTCCTGGCCTCTGGCGAGGGTGCGCCAGGCGATTGCCCGTACCGAATCGCCCGAGACGTAACGACGCAAGCCAGCAAAGTCGTCGACGCCGGCGGTCCTCTGGGTCGCATTCCCGGCCGTCGCTACCGGGGCATAGGGTAGCGGCAGCCGGCCGCGCGGCCTGGGATAGACCAGGCATTGTTCGTGACTCTCGAAGTAGGCCCAGGCGCGCAGGATGCCGAGTGGGTAATCGGTGTTCAGCGCAATTCGCGCGAGCGGCAGCCAACCACGTTGTCGGGTCTTTATCGTGATGGGCACGTAGTGATTGGAATGCGGGTCCAGATTGAAGCTGCTCTCCAGACCTTTGAGCTGTCGCCGCGCGCGTCGATCGAGTCCGCGTGGCCAGTATTTGAGGCGTAATGCCAGCCGCGTGCGCGGCGTCGGGTTGTCGATCAAGCACTCGAATCGCGCGGGTTCGCCAGCGAACACGGCAACCGCGCGGGCGCCGCGAAACCCGACTCCAACCAGATTGCGATAGGTGTGAAGCATCGCGACCAGCACCAGGCTCCCCAGCAGAAAAGCCAGCAGATAGCCCAGCGCATTGTCGTAATTAATGGCGCCGAGGAGGATCACCACCAGCATGGCAGCCAGTGTGAACCCTGCACGGGTCGGGAAGATGTAGACGCTGCGCCGCTCGAGTACCTGGACGGCCGGCCCGTTGCCCGGCTTCGTCACGGGATCGGGACGGCCGCGATCAGCGCCTCGATAATGCGCGCGGTCTCGTCAGTCTCACTGCCGGCGGCGGGTCGCAAGCGATGCACCGCGACGGCGGGCAGCACGGCTTGAATGTCATCAGGCAGCACGTGATTGCGCCCATCGATCAAGGCCCAGGCGCGTGCCGCACGCAGCAGTGCGAGGCCGGCCCGCGGCGACAGACCGGTGGCGAAGCTGGATGAGGTTCGGGTGTGATCGAGCAGTTCCTGGACGTAATCTATCAGCGCGTCACTGACATGGACGGCCAACACGGCTGCCTGCAGATTGCCGAGCACGGCTGCGTCGAGCACGGGTTCTTGCTCGGCCAGCAGTGTGCGACGGTCGCTGCCGGTGAGCAGCGCCCGTTCGGCGGCGCGATCGGGGTAGCCGAGAGAAATACACATCAAGAATCGATCGAGCTGCGATTCCGGCAGCGGGAAGGTGCCTATTTGCTCGAGTGGGTTCTGCGTGGCGATGACGAAGAACGGTTGGGGCAGACTGTGGGTATGATTCTCGACCGTGACCTGGCCTTCTTCCATGGCTTCGAGGAGCGCGCTCTGGGCCCGCGGAGTGGCACGGTTGATTTCGTCGGCGAGGACGACATTGGTAAATACCGGGCCGGCGTGGAAGCGGAATTCACCGCTGTCGCGGTCGTAGACGTAGACACCGGTGATGTCGGCCGGCAGCAGATCGCTGGTGAACTGGATACGTTGGAATCCCAGCCCGAGCAAGCGTGCGAGGAGATGAGCCAGGGTGGTCTTGCCGACGCCGGGAAGATCTTCGATCAGCAAATGTCCACGTGCCAGCAGGCAAGCCAACGCGAGTCGGATCTCGGTGGCTTTGCCCACTACGATGCGCGACGCGGCGGCGATGACCGCCTGCGTTTCGGCCTGCGTGGCGTGGGCAGAGGGCATCGCCCGATTGCGTAATTCCATGTTTCGGTCTCGTCCGGAATGCGGTGGTAGCGGCAGCCTTGTTCACGCGCCTGCGATCGCCATGCGCTCGATCAGGATGGAACCGGTACGCAGCGGTGCCTGCAGTTCGACATCGGCGCCGACCTCGACGATCCCGCGCAGCATTTCCTTGAGGTTGCCGGCGATGGTGATCTCCTCGACCGCGTGGGCGATTTCTCCGCGCTCGATGAGAAAACCGCTCGCACCGCGCGAATAGTCGCCGGTCACCATGTTGATACCGAATCCCATCAGATCGGTCACCAGCAGGGCGCGGTCCTGATCGGCGATCATCGCCTCTAGCGAACGCGTGCCGGGTGTCAGCACGATGTTGTGCGAACCGCCTGCATTGCCGGTTGGCTCGCGGCCGAGTCGACGCGCAGCATAAGCGCTGAGCAGATACGTCTCGAGCACGCCGCGCCCGACGATGGTCTTGGCGCGCGTGGCGATGCCATCGCCGTCAAACGGGGCACTGCCGAGCGCACCCGCGAGATGCGGTTGTTCGGTGAGGTCGAGAAAGGCGGGCATCACATTCGTGCCGAGCGCGTCGAGCAGGAAAGAAGCGCGACGATATTGCGCGCCGCCCGTGATCGCGCTCAACAAATGACCGAGCAGACTGGCCGCCACGCGTGGTTCGTAGATAACCGGCAGGCTGGTGGTCGCCACGCGCCGCGCGCCGAGTTTGGCAACGGTGCGGCGCGCTGCGGTGCGGCCGATTTCCGCGGCATCCTCCAGCGTCGCCGGGTCGCGGCTCGTCGAATACCAGTAACCGCGCTGCATGCCGTCGTCATCGGCCGCGATCATGACCGCGCTGATGCCGTGGCGCGTACCACGGTAGGCGCCGTGGAAACCCTGGCTGTTGGCGTAGGCCCGAGTGCCGCGGTAGCGGTTCACGCTCGCGCCGTCGGATTGCTTGAGGCGTTTGTCCTGTCCGAGTGCGGCACGTTCGCAGTCGAGCGCGAGGGCGATCGCGGCCTCGGCTTCCAACTCCCAGGGGTGATCGAGGTCGAGTTCGGGCACGTCTCGCGCCAGCCAAGCCGGATCGGCGAGGCCTGCCCAGGGATCGGGCTCGCCGTGCAGCGCGATTTCGCGGGCGGCGGCGACGGTTTCGCGGAGTGCCGCGGTACTGAAATCCGAACTCGTGGCGCTGCCCTTGCGCCCGCCGCTGTAAAGGGTCACGGCAAGCGACTTGTCGCGTTCGTGCTCGACCGTCTCACAGGTGCCCCCGCGTACCGTCACGGCGAGCCCCTCGCCCGCCGAGATCGCGACCTCGGCGCCGTCGATATCCGGCACAGCGGCCATCGCCACAACGTCGCAGACGAGTTTGTCGAGAATTTCGGGGGCGTTGAAATCGGTCAGTTGAGGGCGGTTCATGCGACTATCCTAACCGCTTCGCGGCCATCCGCGCGACGGGCCTGCCAGGCTTTGAGCCGCTTTGCCGCTCCCAGTTACACTAGGGCCTGTTGATCTTTCATTGTTCGGTGCTGTTGCCCCTGTAAGGAGGCCAA
>JBBDTC010000070.1:0-1605 GCA_040904625.1 Gammaproteobacteria bacterium | reverse complement strand
GAGCGCGCGTTCGAGGCGAATAGTGGGGCTATTTAACGAGAACGCGCGCTCATTTTGCCTCGCTCTCCCACCACCGTAGCAGATGCGGCCTGAGTCCGACAGGCTGCTAGGATGTGGGTCGTCGTTAACTCTATTATAAGCGTGCATCGATACCATAAGGACGATGAAGCATGGAACAGCTGGAAAAAGGCGCGCGCATCCTTGTGGTCGGGGGCGGCGCTGGCGGACTGGAACTTGTTACGCGGCTGGGCAAGCGCTTCGGGCGCTCCGGGGAGCTCGACGTCACTCTGGTCGACCGCACCCACTCGCACCTGTGGAAGCCGCTGCTGCATGAGGTCGCGGCCGGCACTCTGAACTCGAATGACGACGAACTGAGCTATCTCGCCCACGCTCGCTGGAACCACTTCGCGTTCAGACTCGGCGCGTTGGCCGGCATCGACCGGACGGCGCGCCGCATCACGCTGGCCGCGTCACTGGACGCCGACGGCAACGAATATATTCCTACGCGCAAGTTCGATTACGATCTGCTGGTCATCGCAATCGGCAGCGTGACCAATGATTTCGGCATACCTGGCGTGGCCGAACATTGCTTTTTTCTCGATCAGCGGGAGCAGGCCGACGCCTTTCACCAGCATTTGATTCGCGCCTGCTATGCCGCCGATGCGCAAAGCCGGCCCATCCACTCAGGGCAATTGCATATCGCCATCGCCGGCGCCGGTGCCACTGGCGTCGAATTGGCCGCCGAGTTGCACCACGCCGTGCGCACGCTGGTCGGCTTCGGCCTGCAACACATCGATGTCGAGGCCGACATTCGCATTCACCTGGTCGAAGGTTCGGACCGCATCCTGCCCGGGCTGCCGCAATCGGTATCCGAATCGATCCATGAAGCACTCGAGCGCATCGGCGTCATCGTCCACACCGGCGAGCGTGTCACGCGCGCAACGCCGGAGGGTTTCGAGACGTTGAGCGGGCGCGCCATTCCAGCCGCGATCAAGGTCTGGGCCGCCGGCATCAAAGGCTCGGCCGTGCTCAGCGACCTCGACGGCCTGGAGCACGGGCCGACCGGGCAGCTACTGGTTCGCCCCACCCTGCAGACCACGCGCGACGAGCGCATCTTCGCCATGGGCGACTGTGCCGCCTGCCCCATGCCCGACAGCGAACGCAACGTGCCACCGCGGGCCCAGGCCGCACATCAGCAAGCCTCCCACCTGGCCACGACCATCGCCCGGCTACGCAAGGGCAAGGAACCGCAACCGTACCTCTACCGCGATTTCGGCTCCCTGATCAATCTTGCCGAGCACAGCGCCATCGGCAACCTGATGGGCAACCTGCTCGGCCGCCATCCGGCCAACTTCCCCATTGAGGGTCGACTCGCCCGTTGGGCCTATCTTTCGCTATACAAAATGCACCAGGTTGCCGTCCAGGGCTGGGCTCGCACGGTGCTGGCGAGCACGGCGGACGTGCTGACCCGGTCGAGCAAACCGCGCCTCAAACTGCACTGAGGGTCCGTGCCAGAATAACTTGGTTGTTTGGGGCGTCGAGGCGCCCGCCTGGCCAGGCGCGAGGAGGGCGAATAGTGGTTCTATTCAACTGACGAGCAACGCT
>JBBDTC010000069.1:0-1609 GCA_040904625.1 Gammaproteobacteria bacterium | reverse complement strand
ATGCTCGGGCACGCGGCCGGGTCCGTCACTAGCCGGTATGTGCATCATCTCGACACCGTGCTCATCGCCGCCGCAGACCGTGTCGCCCAAGCGATCTTCGAGATGATGACATCGCAGGCCGAGCAAAGTAACCATGTCAGTGGCCCAGAACAGCGGACGGTGCCGGATGTGGGAGACTCCTACGCGATAGCCTGCAAATGATCGGTATGCAGGTTGGCTAGATGTGCTGGTCTATTGACCGGAGCCGGCTTCACAAGCCACGAACCTCGAGTACGCACCCGTAGCTCAGCAGGAGATTGCATTCGCGAAGGGTATGATCCCCTATATTCCCGCGGACCGGGAATGACAAAGTGACCAGCAGGGAGAACAGGATTGGTTCGGCTGACGGTGAAGATCGAATTTCTGGTCCGTAAGTAACTGAAAAACCTAGAAGGAAGTCGGGAGGTTCGGCTTCTCCAGCAGCGGGCTCTCCAACACGACCACGCGCTTCGTCGCAACGAGCTGGATGGGCATGGTCTCCGCCTACGGGCCCTCTGGCCGCGTCGATTTCCTTCTCACCGGTTCGATCTTCAGTGATGTCGGCCTCCTGCGCGTCAATAGCATGAGCTACGTCTGGGGCGCCGGGCAGAGCCTGACCGAGCCGCGCGTGCGCGGCGTCATCGCCGGTGCTGTCGGTGAAGGCTTCGGCGATGGCTGGCTCCTCGGCAGCGGCACCAGCACCAACCATGCGAGCCTCGGTCTCTATCGCATCCGGGTCTCCGCCTCCGCGCAATATGACGGTCTCACCGGTCAGACGCTCGGCGTCACCTTCGAGAAATTGGCGAGCTTCAGCCCGGATCAGATCGAAGCCGGCGCCAGCGGTTTCTATGGCAGCGCCGGCGCTCTCAGCTACGACACCACCGACGACAGCGCCATCTTTCAGGTGCGGATGTCGAACGGCGGCTCGGCCGGGACGATCTACACGATCAAATGGCGGTCTGACACCGGCATCGTCTGGCAGACCGCCGTCCCACACCAGATCAACTACGAGGGGCCGTTCTTCGGCCAGAGCCGGCTCAAGGGGCAGCGCTGGACGGTGATGCGCTCAACTCGCGTGATCCAGCTCGATACCGCGACCGGCGCCGTCACCCTCAACGAGATCTGGCCCGGCGCGGTCATGGAGGTCGGTGCACAGGTCTACGATTCCGTCACCGACACTCACCTGGTGCGCAGCAACAACAATGGCTGGGCCCGGCTGTTCCTCAACCGCGGCGGCGGACAGAGCGAGGCCCTGTCGTCCATCGTCGCCGATCTCTGTGAGCGCGCGGGGCTGGGCGTGGCCGACATCGATGTCGCCGAGCTCGGGGTTTCGGTGCCGGGCTATGTGATCGGCCGGCAAACGACCGTGCGCGGTGCGATCGAGCCGCTGGCGCAAGCCTATTTCTTCGATGCCGCCGAGAGCGACGACACTTTGCGGTTCCGCATACGCGGTCGCGCCCCCGTCGCCACCATAGCGGCTGATCTCCTGGTGCCGCTCGACGGTGAGGCCGGTGAGAGCTGGCGCGAACGCCGCACGCAGGAGGTCGAACTGCCCGAGCGCGTGGCCGTCGTCTACATGGATCGTGATGCC
>JBBDTC010000068.1:0-9731 GCA_040904625.1 Gammaproteobacteria bacterium | reverse complement strand
CGATGCCCTGAGTCCGACAGGCTGCTAATACCTCTGTGCAGAGGTACTATGACCCGGCTACGCCAAACGAGGCTAGCGATCGCCCGCCTTGGCGAGCCGCTTGAGGAACACCCGCATCTCTTTCACCGCCTGCAGGTCGCCGCGTTCCTCGGCGATCCCGATGCCGCGCTCGAAGGCTTCCTTCGCCGCGCTCGGGTCGCCCGCGGCGCTCAGCGCGCGGCCGAGCAATTTCCACGCCGCCGAATAGGCCGGATCCAGTTCGACCGCGCGGCGCAGATGTTCGGCCGCGACGGTCGGATCGTCGGACAGCCAGGCATTGCCGAGGCCGAAGCGCAGGGCGGCCGAGTCCTGCCCGGCGGCGAGCATTTTCTCGAGACGCTCGATCATCGCGCTCATGTGCGCCAGAACGAGGGTGCGAACAGCACCAGCAAGGTGAAGATCTCGAGGCGTCCGAGAATCATGGCGACACACAGCAGATACTTGGCGGTATCGGACAGATCGCCATAGTGGAGGCTGACCGCACCCAGCCCCGGGCCGAGATTGTTGAGGCAGGCGGCGACTGCGGAGAATGCTGTCACCTGGTCGAGCCCGGTCGCCATCAGCGCGAGCAGCAGCGCGGCAAACACGGCGACGTAAGTGGCGAAGAAGCCCCATACGGCATCGACCACGCGATCGGAGACCGGCCGGTCGCCCATGCGGATCATGATGATGGCATTGGGATGGATGAGGCGGCGGATCTCCCGCACGCCCTGCTTGTAGAGCAGCAGACAGCGCACCACCTTGATGCCGCCACCGGTCGAGCATGCACAGCCGCCGACGAAACTCAGGAAAATCAGGATGATCGGCAGGAACAGCGGCCAGGTGTGGTAGTCGGTGGTACTGAAACCCGCGGTGGTGCCGATGGAGACGGTCTGGAACAGGCTTTCGCGCAGCGCCGCGGTGAAGGGCCGGCTGCTGTCGGCCAGCGCCAGGCCCAGCGTGCACAGGACGAAGACCGCGCCGAGCAAGGCGGCGTACATACGGAACTCCGAATCGAACAGGTACGGTTTCACGTTGCGATGCCGCAGAGCGAGGAAGTGCAGTGAGAAATTGGCGCCGGCGATGAACATGAACACCACCGCGATGAGTTCGATAGTGACACTGTCGAAATGACCCATGCTGGCGTCATAGGTCGAGAAGCCGCCGATCGCGACGGTCGAGAAACTGTGGCCGATGGCATCGAAGGCAGACATGCCGGCAACGTAATACGCCGTGGCGCACAACAGCGTCAGGCCGACATAGATGTACCACAGGGCTTTCGCGGTCTCGGTGATGCGCGGTGTCAGCTTGTTGTCCTTCATCGGCCCCGGCGTTTCGGCTCGATAGAGCTGCATGCCGCCGACGCCAAGCATGGGCAGGATCGCAACGGCCAGGACGATGATGCCCATGCCACCCAGCCACTGCAGGAACTGGCGGTAGAAGAGGATGGCCGGCGGCAGGTGGTCGAGGCCGGTGATGACCGTGGCGCCGGTGGTGGTCAGACCCGACATGGATTCGAACACGGCGTCGGCGAGGGCCATTTCCGGATGGTCCGCGATCAGGAACGGGATCGAGCCGCTGATGCCGAGCACGAACCAGAACAGCACCACGACAAGAAATCCGTCGCGCAGTTTGAGATCCCGGCTGCGCCCCCGTACCGGCAGCCACAGCGCAACCCCGGCGCCGAGGATGACGCAAATGGCCGTGGCGAAGGCGCTGGCGGTGCCGTCCCGCATGAACAGGGCGACGGCGAGCGGTGGCAGCAGGGTGAGGCTGAAAATCGAGAGCAGCAGCCCCAGGATTTTCTGTACGACTTCGAGACGCATGACGGCTCGCGGGTCCCCGCCTTCAGATGAACGTGACGTTGACCGAGAACAGGCGCTCGACATCGCTGACATGGCGCTTGTTGGTAACGACCAGAATGACGTGATCCTCGGGTTCGATCACCGTATCGTGATGGACCATGATGACATCCTTGCCGCGTACGATGGCGCCGATGGTGGTGCCCGGCGGCAGGTGGATCTCCTCGATACTGCGCCCGACGACGCGGCTCGAATTGCGATCGCCGTGGGCAATGGCTTCGATCGCTTCGGCGGCACCACGGCGCAGGGAATGCACTTTGACGACATCACCGCGGCGGATGTGAGCAAGCAGGCTGCCGATGGTGGCCTGCTGTGGTGAGATGGCGATGTCGATGATGTCGCGTTGGACCAGGTCGACGTAGGCGGCGCGGTTGATCAACGCCATCACGGTCTTGGCGCCGAGCCGCTTGGCCAGCATCGATGAGATGATATTGGCCTCATCGGCATTGGTTAGCGCGCAGAAGACATCCGTGTTCTCGATGTTCTCTTCGATCAGCAATTCTTCGTCGGCGGCATCGCCGAGCAGCACGTAAGCATGCTTGAGATCTTCGGCGATGGCGCGCGCGCGAGCCTCGTTACTTTCGATGATCTTTATCAGGCAGGTCGATTCCAGCGCCTGCGCGAGGCGCTTTCCGATATTGCCGCCGCCGGCGATGATGACGCGCCGGTTGGGCCCGTCGAGCTTGCGAAACTCGCTCATCACGGCCCGGATGTGCTTCGGCGCGGCGATGAAGAAGACGTCGTCGCCTGCTTCGATGACGGTATCGCCGGTCGGAATGATCACTTCGTGGCGACGAAATATCGTGGTGACGCGGGTTTCTATGCCGGGCAGCTGCTGAGGCAATTCGCGCAACCGATGCCCGACCAACGGGCCGCCGTAAAAAGCACGCGCGGCGACCAGCTGAACCTTGCCGTTGGCGAAATCGAGGACCTGCAGCGCGCCGGGAAATTCGATCAAGCGCTTGGTGTAATCGGTGACTTCCTGTTCGGGGCTGATGAGGACGTCAATTGGCAGCGCTTCCTGGGCGAAGAGCTCGGGATGCAACTGGTACTGGTTTTCACGGATGCGGGCGATTTTGGTCGGCGTGTGAAACAGGGTATAGGCGACCTGACAGGCGATCATGTTGGTCTCGTCGCTGTTGGTCACGGCGATGATCATGTCGGCATCCTGGGCGCCGGCCCGTGCCAGCACCTGGGGATACGAGGCATGGCCGACCACGGTGCGCAGGTCGAATCTATCCTGGAGTTGTTGCAGGAACGCGGGATTACGATCGACCAGGGTGATGTCATTCGCTTCACCGCACAGGTTCGCTGCCAGTGAGGCGCCGACCTGGCCGGCGCCGAGAATGATGATCTTCATTCCTTGCTGGCTTCCTTGATCTGCTTGGGATCGATACCCAGACTGCGCAGCTTGCGGTAGAGATGGGTGCGCTCGATACCGACGCGTTCGGAGACGCGGCTGACGCTGCCGCTATATGCCTTGAGTTGATGCTCGAGATAGGCCTTCTCGAATTGTTCGCGGGCCTCGCGCAGCGGCAGGTCGAAGCCCGGCAGCAGAGGATTGCTGCTCGCTTCCGGCCGCAGGCCGAGCATGGCGTTGATTTCCACGACTTCGACGCTGTCCTGGGCGCCGAGGATCAGCAGACGCTGCACGAAGTTCTTGAGCTCACGGATATTGCCGGGCCAATCGTAGTCCTTGAGCCGATTGCGCACCGCGGGCGGGAAGTTGCGGCGCGGCAGGCCTTCCTGTTCGGACAGCTGGTCGAGGAAGTAGTCGACCAGTTCGTCGATATCCTCGCGCCGGTCGCGCAGCGGCGGGATCACCAACGGCAGCACGTTGAGATGGTAGAACAGGTCCTCGCGAAAACGCCCGACCTTGACGAGTTCGGTCAGATCCTTGCGCGTGCTGGCGATGATGCGGATATCGACGGTGACCAGATCGCGGCCGCCAACGCGCAGAAAAGCCTGGTTCTCGAGCGCATTGAGTAGCCGTGCCTGGGTGCTCGGGTCCATGTCGGCGATGTCTTTGAGAAACAGGGTGCCGCCGTTGGCGAGTTCCAGGGAACCAAAGTTGACGCGGCCGTCGTTCTCGATGCCGAACAGTTCCGCATCGGGATTCTCACGGGCGAGGCCCGCCACATTGACGTTGATGAAGCGACCCGCATGACGCGGGCTGTGGGCGTGGATGAATCGCGCGAAGACCTCTTTGCCCGTACCCGATTCACCATGGATGAAGACGCTGGTCTTGTGCTCGGCGATACGCCGTGCACTCTCGCGCAGCTTGTCCATCACGGCGCTCGAACCGATGGGTTCGAGTGGACTATGCGAGTGCCGTTTGAGCCCCAGATTCTCCGTCACCAGGTTGGCATTTTCGAGTGCGCGCTGTACGGTGAGGAGGATCTTGGCGATCGACAGCGGCTTTTCGATGAAGTCATAAGCGCCGAGGCGGGTGGCCTCAACGGCCGTTTCCACCGTGCCGTGGCCGGACATCATGATCACCGGTGAATCGAGCCCGTTGTCTTCAGCCCACTCCTTGAGCAGCGTGATGCCGTCGGTGTCGGGCATCCAGATGTCGAGCAGAACCAGATCCGGGCGCCGCTGGCGCCGGCATTCACGCGCCTGAGTGGCGTTTTCGGCGGTGATGACGTCGTAGCCCTCGTCTTCGAGGATCTCCTTGAGCAGGCCGCGGATATCGGGCTCGTCGTCAACGACCAGTATGTGTGCGCTACTCATGCCATGTCCTCCGCTCGAGCCGGTTCACCGGTCGCGTGCTCCTTGTCTATGGGCAGCCGGATGACCGCAACCGCGCCGCGATCGGGCCTGTTGCGCAACGTCACCACACCATTGTGCTCCTCGACTATCTTTCTGACGATGGCGAGTCCCAGGCCTGTTCCTCGCGGTTTGTTGGTGACGTAAGGGGCAAAGATATCAGCGGCGAGCGCTTCGGGAATGCCGTCGCCATGGTCTTCGATGCGGATTTCGACGTGCTCGGCCATGGCGTGCTGAACCCTCGCCGTCGTCACTATGATATGCGCATTCGTGCCTTCGGGCGATGCCTCGAGCGCATTCTTGACGAGGTTGTTGACGACCTGGCGCAGTCGTGTCGCATCGCCCTGCACCGGGGGCAGCTGCGCATCGAAATGGCAATCGATGCGGGCGTCGGGCCGCGCCGTGTGGAACAGCTCGACGACCGCGCCGAGCAGCCGATTCAGATCGACCGCGGCCCGTGTGCTGGTCGGTGCCTTGGCATAATCGGAGAATGTATTGACCATCGACTTCATGGTGTCGACCTGCTGGATGATGGTATTGGTCAGACGTTCGAGCAGGTCGCCTTCGCCGGCCGGGAGCTTGTGCAGGTATTTCAGTCGGAGACGCTCCGCGGCCAGCTGGATCGGCGTCAAGGGATTCTTGATTTCGTGGGCAAGGCGGCGGGCCACCTCCGACCAGGCGGCATCGCGCTGCCCCTGAATGATGGCCGTGATGTCCTCGAGTACGATGACCTGTCCGGGCGCGGTGTCGCCGCCGAGTGCCAGCGCGCTGCCGCGACACATCAGTTCCCGGCGGCCATCGGCGCCGAACACGGTGATCTGCTCCTGCCAGTGCGCCCGATGTTCGCCCAGCGCCATCAGCAGTGTCTGGTGGAGGGGCGCGAGATGCTCATGATGGGCACAGAGCTCGAGCAAGGATTGGCCGCGCGCGCCGTCTTCGTCGATATCGAGCAGCTCGATCGCGGCATCGTTGATGGTCGTGACCGTTGCCGTCGCATCCACGGTGACGACGCCTGAGCTCAACTGGCGCAGTACGGTATCGAGGTACTGGTGTTGGGTCTCGACGTCGCGGCGTGCCTGCGCGATGCGCAGCGTCATGTCGTTGAACGAGCGCACCAGAAAGCCGACTTCGTCATTACCGGCGACCGGCAGGCTGGTGGTGTAGTCGCCCGCGGCGACCGCGGCCGTGCCCTCGGCCAGATCGCGGATCGGCGCGGCCAGCCGGCGAGCGGAATAGAACGCGGCCCAGACCGCAGTCAGGATACTGAACAGCAGCACCAGGGTCAGCGTCATGGCGAAACTCAGCTTGAGCTTCTCCCGCAGATAAGCCAGCTCGTTGTATTTCGCGTAGGCCGATTCGACGCTCGCGGCGAGCTGGTTGATGCGCGAGGAGAACGGGTACAGCGCATGCAGGATACGCCGGCCCTGACCGACATTGACCGGTACCGCGACCCGCACCAGCAGATCGCCATGGCGAAACGGATCGAGCCCGATATAGCTCTGGCCCTGCCGCGCCTGCGTCAGCACGGCCTCCGGGGGCAGATGCGGGACCAGGTCCGTGATGCGGCTGCTCGCGGCAAGAATCTTGCCATCGGTGCCGAGCAGGGTGAGCTCCTCGGCCCGGCTGCGGTCCCTCATGCCATCGAGCTGAGCCGCTCCGGGGACCCATTCCGAGGCGACGACGATGCTGTCCGGGTTGCGCAGTGCGCTGAGATTGAGCGTTGTCCGTTCGGGCGCACCCTGGGCGAGTTCTTCGGCCATGCGTTGGGTCTGGGCAAGGAGTTGACGCATGCGCAGATCGAGCGCTTCGCGACCGAGTTCGAGCGCGTCGTCTAGCGCCGTGTCGATGCGAGCGTCGAACCAGCTGTCGATGCCGCGGCGCAGAAAATCGAGTGAGAAGCCGTACAGCACGGTGACCGGCGCCACGGCCAGGACAACGAAGAAAATCAACATGCGCAAGGTCAGCCTGGCACCCGGCTGGCGCTTGCGCAATTGCCCGGCGAGTCGTCGGACGTTGATGCCGATGAGAACGATGAACGCGATCAGGCCGACCGAGTTGGTAATCAGCAGAATCGAATAGAGGGCGCCGAATCGCGTCGAATTCTGAATCGACCCGCTCATCAGGATGAGCGAGCCCAGCAGCGTCAGGGACAGCAGGGCGACCGCACCCAGTGCGGTGATGCGCCGTTTCAGATTTCCACTTGCCATTCGAACCATCCGCTGGACATATGCCAGCCCGGTGAGACGTATGCGAGCGGGATCATCGGCGCCGGCAGCGAACCGATGTCGAGGCGCAGGCGAATCGCGAGGAGCGAGGCCTCGACGACGTCACGCCCGCCGAGCTCGATCACCGGCAGGCGACGAATGCGGCCGAGATCGGCGATCGCGAGCGCCAGAGAACCATGGATACGGCGCTCTTCGGTGACTTTATCGGTGAGGATGAATTGATTGCTCAAGGCGTGCCGTTCGAGTGAGAAGCGCCGCCTGGTCTCGAACAGCGTTTTGTTCCACAGGTACTTGCGGCCGCGGAGGCAGCGGATATCGAGGTCGAAAAACAGCTCTATGCCGCTTTCGAGCGCTGCGATGGCGTCTTCGCTGAATTCGAAAGCGGCGTCGATGTCGAGCATGATGATGTCGTTGTCGACGGTCGCCGTGGCATTCTCGATCACGATGTCGCGCGCCGCCAGCGGCGCGGACACACTCAGCAACAGGGCCAGCAATACCCAGCAGCTGCGCCCGCCAGCCGAGCCGCGGTTCACAACGTCGCACCTTTGCGCAGCAGCGCGTAATAAAAGCCATCCATGTCCTCGTCCCCGGGCAGGATCTGCCGGCCGTAGCGGGTGGCGCGGCCCCAGCCATGCTCGATCACATCGATTTTGGCGTCGGGCGCGCCTGCGAGCAGGTTTGCCACGACATCGTCATTCTCGACGCGCAGTATGCTGCAAGTCGCATACAGCAGCAGTCCGCCCTCGCGCAGCAACGGCCACAGCGCCCGCAGCAGATGACTTTGCGTCGCCGCCAGGCGCTCGATGTCACTGGCGCGCCGGTGGAAGCGGATATCGGGGTGCCGCCTGATCACACCCGTAGCACTGCACGGCGCATCGAGCAGAATGCGATCGAAGGCCGTGTGATCCCACCAGTCGCATGGCCGCGCGGCGTCGCCGACGATGATTTCTGCGTGCAGGCCGAGACGTTCGAGATTCGCCGCGATACTGGCGCTTCGTTCAGTGTCGTGATCGACACAGACCACCCGGCCGCTGCCAGCCAGGGTTTCCAGCACATGACCCGTTTTGCCGCCAGGCGCCGCACAGGCATCGAGCACGGCGTCGCCGGCGGCCGGGGCGAGGAGTTGGACCGCGAGCTGCGCCGCTTCGTCCTGTACCGAAACCAGGCCATCGGCGAATCCTGGCAGGCGCTCGACCGCGACCGGCTGCTCCAGGCATACCGCCGTTGGCGCACACCGCCCTGGCCGCGCAGGGAGTCCGTGGGCATCCAGCAGTGCAAGGTAGTCCGCCGGTGAATGTCTGCTGAGGTTGACCCGCAGGCTGAGCGGCGGGTGGGCATTGTTCGCCGTGACGATGTTGGCCCATTCCTGCGGCCAGTCCTGCTGGATACGTGCCAGCAGCCAGGCCGGATGTTCGTACGTGGGCGGTGCTGACGGTGCCACGGGACCCCGGCGCAGGGCGCCGCGTAAAACCGCATTGACCAGGCCGCTGGCCCACGGCTTGCCGAGCGCGCGCGCGCCTTCGACGGTCGCCGACACCGCCGCATGAGGGGGCGTGTCGAGATGGCGGAGCTGGAAAAGGGCGGACAACAGCAGCGCGCGAAGATCGAAATCCTTCGTTCGCAATGGCCGGTGCAGCAGTGGCTCGAGCTCGCTGGACAGGGCGTCGTAGTGGCGCAGTACCCCATAGACACAGGCCTGGGCGAAGCCACGGTCGCGTTCGTCGCCGAGTGTCGCCAGCAGTGCCGGCGCGGCCCGCGCGAAAGACTGGCCGTCGGCGATGATCGCCTCGATCAGGCGCGCAGCGATGGCCCTGGCCGCGCCTGTCGCGGCGGTGTTCAGAGTTGTTCTCCGTAGCCGTTGAGGAACGCCGCGGCGTTCATCCGCTGTTTCCCGCCTGGCTGCAATTCGGTCAGGCGCAATGCACCGCTGCCGCACGCGACGCCAATACCACCGCCGTCTTTTGCCACGATCGAACCCGGCGTCGAGGGGGGCAGTGTGGTGTCGACGACGCTGGCGAGCACCTTGACTTCGATGCGCCCGAGCCGGCAGCGTGCTCCTGGCGACGGCGCCAGGGCGCGGACCTGGCGCTCGATGGCGGGTGCCGGAGCACTCCAGTCGATGTCGCGATCGGCGGCTGAAATCTTGTCCGCATAGGTCACCGCACTCTCATCCTGCACCTGCTCCTCGATGCGCTCCGCGTTCAGCATGTCGAGCGCTGCGCACAGTGCCTCGGCACCGAGTGCGGCGAGTTTGTCGTGCAGCGTGCCGCCCGTTTCGTGCGCATCGATCGTGCAACTGCGTTGCAGCCAGACCGGCCCGGCATCGAGCCGCTGCACGATGCGCATGATCGAGATGCCGGTCTGCTTGTCGCCGGCGAGGATGGCTCGTTGAATCGGCGCCGCGCCGCGCCAGCGCGGTAGCAGTGAGGCATGGACATTGATCGCGTACCGCGGCACGTCGAGAAAAGACGCCGGCAGGATCAGGCCATAGGCGGCGACCACGAGCAGCGCGGGCGTCAGCGCCGCAAACTGGGCGCAGACCTCGTCGCCGCGTAGCGTGGCGGGCTGGTAGAGGTCGAGACCGGCGGCCAGGGCAGCGCGCTTGACCGGGCTGGCGGTGAGCCGTCGGCCGCGCCCGGCCGGACGATCCGGCTGGGTGTAGATACCGGCCAGGTCGACGGCAGGGTGAGCGATCAACGCCTCGAGGCTCGGCACGGCGAACTCCGGCGTGCCGGCGAAGACGGTTCGGATGGGTGGCAAGGTGATAATCCGCAGGGAGTGTGTGGTGTTTGGGCCTGTTGCTCTTTCATTGTTCGGTGCTGTTGCCCCTGTAAGGAGGCCAATCAAGGCGCAATGA
>JBBDTC010000067.1:1240-9746 GCA_040904625.1 Gammaproteobacteria bacterium | reverse complement strand
AGGAGGGCGCATAGCGGGACTATGCAACCGACGAGTAACGCCGCCAGGCAGGATGCATCGGCGGCCCCAATCGGGAACTTGTTCTTGCGCGGGCCCTAAGGGTCCGCCGCACCCCGACGCCACTCACTCCGCGGCCGCGGATGATTCCGCCACTTTGACCTCGAGCTGCCTGAGCAACCCATCGATGCCGTCCTGGTGCACGATATCCTGGAAACTGCCGCGGTAGTTCCGCACCAGGCTGATTTGTTCGATGACCACATCGTAGGCCATCCAGCGACCGTTCTTGGCATAGAGCATGTAGTCGACGGGAATATCGGTAGTCGCGGTTTCGATGACGGTGTTCACGGTGGCCAGCTTGTCGGAGCGGCGACGTTCGCCGGTATAAACCACTTTCTCGTCGGTATAGCCGGACAGTTTCTGCCAATAGGTATTGGTCAGCAGTTCACGGAACAGTGCCGTGAAGCGAGCTCGCTGGTCGCGGCTGGCTTTGCGCCAGTTGGTCGCCAGGACCCGGTTCGACATGGCGACGAAATCGAAATGCTCCTTGATGATGGCGCGAACCTGGCGCTTGCGCGCGGCGTCTTCGACGCCCTTGTCGGCGAGCACCGCGATCACCCGATCGACGGTGTCCCTGACCACGTCGAGGGGCGAATGGGCCTCCTGGGCCGGCGCCGCGGAGGCGATGACGAGCAGGCCCAGCAGCAGAAGCCAGTGTCGGCCGGGATGCGGCCGAATGTTCCGTGCATCATGCATAGTGCTTCCCCTTGGTCAGTCCTGCCCTTCGAAAATGTATTTGCTGATCAGTTCTTCGAGACTGATCGACGATTCCGTGTCGTACATCACGTCACCCGCTTCGAGCAGGGTCTCCGATCCGCCCGGCGTGATCTTGACAAACTTGTCACCGATGATGCCCTCGGTGCGTACCGAGGCGATGGCGTCTTCCTGCAGCCGGACCTGTCGATCGAGTTCCAGGCGCACAACGGACTCATAGGTCTCCGGATCGAGCTCGATATCGGTGACCTTGCCGACCCGCACCCCGCCGACTTCGACGAAAGCACCCGGTTTGAGGCCGGACGAGGACACGAAACGCGCGTCTACCGCATAGCGATCGCTGCCAAAGGGCTCGAAGTCGCCCAGGCGCACTGCCAGCCAGACCAGACAGCCGAGCCCGACCAGCATGAACAGCCCGACGCCCAGCTCCACCTTCCAGTTTCCTACGATAGTCAACTCCTGGCCCCTCCTCAGAGCATCAGCGCGCTGATGATGTAATCGGCGAACAGCACGGCAATAGACGCTGCCACGACGGCGTCGGTCGTGGCGTGGCTGACCCCCGCGGCGCCGAACATGGGCCGCCGGGCGAGATGCATCAGAAAGCCCTTGGCGGTCGTAATCCACACGATGATCAGCGCGAAGCTTACCGCCTTGACCATATCCATGACGATGTCGCGCCACAGCACACTATCGGCCATGCCGCCGAAATAAGCCCCGTCGCTCAGTCCGAACAGGACCACGCCGACGAACCAGCCGCCGCCGATCCCGATGACATTGAACAATGCCGTCAGCAGCGGGACCGCGATCAGGGTGGCGATGAAGCGGGGCGCGATGAGATAGGCGTAAGGGTCGATCGCCATGCACTCGAGTGCATCGATTTGATTATCTGATCGCATGATGCCGATCTCGGCACACATCGAAGAACCGACCCGGCCGATGACGATGAGGGCGGTCAGGACCGGAGCGAGCTCGCGAATGAGACTCAAGCCGACGGCGGCACCGAGCAGGCCGACGGCGCCGAAGCGCACCAGGGTATCGTGAAACTGCAGAGCCACGACCATGCCGACGAAGCCGCCCGCGATTGCGATCACCGTCAACGAACGGGTGCCGATGAAGTGCAGCTGCCGCAGGCTGATCGAGCACTGCCGCCAGGGACGGACAACGTGCGGCAGAACCAGCAGCAGGAACAGTCCTGCGCGGCCCATGCCCAGGATCGGTTCCAGCAGCCGGCTGTGGGGGCGTGCCACGATCATGCGCTGTGTGCTCGGCTGGCAGAACTGCCTCGGCGGTCATGTGTGGCCACGGTAGATGCGTCCATCGGATTACTCGTCGAAGTCCGCCGTAAGCCGGTCGAGCAGCGCGTCGCCATCGACCTCGCGCTGACGGGAGCGGCGTCCGAGCAGGGTGCTGGTGTAGTCGTCCTCCTGGCCGCGCAGATTGTCCAGCGTATCGAGCGCACGGATGCGGCCGTCGCCGATGATCATCACGCGGTCGGCGATACGCGCCGCGCTGTCCAGGGCATGGGTGACGATCACGATGGTCATGTTGTGGGCGTCGCGCAGACGCAGGATGAGGCTGTCCAGTTCGTCGGCGGTGGCCGGATCGAGGCCGGCTGAAGGTTCATCGAAAAACAGAATCGGCGGGTCCATGACGACGGCGCGGGCGAGTCCCGCCCGCTTCAACATGCCGCCAGAGAGCTGGGCGGGCATGTAATCCTCGGCGTGGGCGAGATTCATCATCTCGAGCTTCATGCGGCCCATGATACGAATGGTGTTGCGGTCGAGGCGGGTGTGCTGGCGCAAGGGCAGTTCGATGTTCTCGATGACGCTCATCGAATTGATCAGCGCGCCATGTTGAAAGGCGACGCCGATGTGGCGGCGCAAGCGATAGAGATCGCGCCGGCTGGCGGGATGGAGGGCTTCGCCGAACAGGTCGATCTCGCCAGCGCTGGGCTGGTTGAGGCCGAGCAGGTGGCGGAACAGGGTCGTTTTGCCCGCGCCGCTCGCCCCCATGATGACGAAAATCTCGTTCGGTGCGACGGTGAAACTGATATCGTCCAGCACCTTGTTGCCGGCATAGGCGGCCGTCAGGCCACGCACCGCCAGAGCAGGGCCATGGGCTGTGGTATCGCTCATCGCGCCGCCTGCTGGCTGTAGAAGCGCGGTCTCCTGCGGTGCTCATTCATCACGCATAAACTGTGCTCCTCGGAGCCCGCGCGCCTTGCCTTCGGGCGGTCGAGCTTCAGCGCAGGTCCCCGCCGCTGTCGTCGATTTGCACCAGCAGCGTACCCTGGTTGCCGCCGCTGAACAGTGTGCGAAATGCACTGGGCAGATTCTCGAAGCCCTGGTGCAGGTCCTCGCGGTAGACGATGCGCCCGACTGCCGTCCACGCCTTCAAGGCTTCGATGGCTTCGTTGAAGCGATCGGCATAGGTCCCGCACAGGAAGCCCTGCATGCGGATGCTGCCGTAGATCAGGCGCATCATGTTGCGCAGGCCCTGCGCTTGCTCTGCGCCGTCGTAGGCCGAGATCTGACCACACAGGACGATGCGCCCGAACGGTGCCATGTTGTTGACCGCGGCCTGCAGGATGTCGCCGCCGACATTGTCGTAGAACACGTCGATGCCCTGCGGACAGAGTTCGGCCAGACGTTGTTCGACGTCTCCCGCTTTGTAATCCACGCTCGCGTCGATGCCGCACTGTTCCGTCAGCCAGGCGCATTTCTCGGCCCCGCCGGCGATACCGATCACCCGCAGTCCCTTGATCTTGCCGATTTGCGCAACCGTCGACCCGGTCGAGCCGGCCGCGCCCGAGACCACCAGGGTCTCGCCTTCGCGCGGCTGGCCGACCTCGAGCAGGCCGAAGTAGGCGGTCAGGGGATTGAGGCCGTAGCGGCCGATGGCATCGAGAAAACTGATGCCGTCCGGGATCTTGGTCGGGCGTCGCACGCTGGTCGTCGCGAGCGTGGCGTAATCCTGCCAGCTCGACAGCGCCAGGACCCGGTCGCCGATCTCGAATGCCTCATTGGCGCTGGCGACGACGCGCCCGACCGCCGGCGCCATGATCGGCTCGCCGAGCGGTATCGAAGGATAGAAATTGTTGCCTGGCGGGTCCATCCAGTTGCGCATGGTGGGTGCGCACAGGAACGCGACATTGCGGATGCGCACCTCTCCCTCGCGCAGAGGCGTCGTCGGCAGCGCCTGTTCGCGATACTCGAAATCGTCCAGACTGAGCGGTCCCGATGGGCGGGCGCGCAGTAGCCATTGCCGGTTGGACTCCGCCATGCTGTTCATTCCTCGTGTGCTTGCCGGGCGGCGGTGATCGCCGCCGGTGAACTATAGGCCAAGCGTACGCGGGCTGTCAGCATGGCCGCGAAGCATGCCCCCACCATTCCGGCCGGGTGAATGATTGGTGCTTCAGGCCGGCCGCCCGGGACTGTTAACATCCTCGCCATCAGCAGCCTTCAGGGGAGCGCAACCATGGCACACGATTCAGCATCACATCATCGCGTCATCGTGATCGGCGCAGGCGGCGGCGGTCTGTGTATGGGCATCCGGCTCAAGCAGGCCGGCATCGACGACTTCACCCTGCTCGACAAGGCCGGTGGGGTCGGCGGCACCTGGTATTACAATACTTACCCGGGCGCCGAATGCGACGTTCAATCCCACCTCTATTCGTTTTCCTTCGAGCCCAAGCTCGACTGGTCGCGGCCGTTCGCCGGCCAGGCCGAAATCGTCGGCTACATGGAGCACTGCGTCGACAAATACGGCCTGGCGCCGCATCTGCGCCTGAACACGCCCGTTAAGCGCGCCTCGTGGCTGGACGACGCCGAACACTGGCAGGTCGAGACCGGGACCGGCGAGGTCCTGACGGCCGACGTCGTGGTCAGCGCGCTCGGCATGTTCAACAACATCGTGTGGCCGGAAATCCCGGGTATCGCCGATTTTGCCGGGACCTACTTTCATTCGGCGCGCTGGGATCACGACTATGACCTCACCGGCAAACGGGTCGGAGTGGTCGGGATCGCGGCGAGCGCCGTGCAGTTCGTGCCCGAGATCGTCGAGCGCGTCGCCGATGTGCACCTCTATCAGCGCACCGCCAACTGGGTGGTGCCGAAACCGAACGCACCCTACACGGAAGAACAGCTCGCCTATTTCCGCGCGCATCCGGAAGCAGTGCGCGCGAGCCGCGAAGAGATCTACGATACCTGGAACACGCTGTGCACCTTCAACGACAAGGAAGTGTTGGCACAGATCGAGCAGGCCGGCCTCGAACGCATTGCCGAGGTCCGCGATCCCGAGACCCGCCGCAAGCTGACCCCGAACCATCCCTTCGGCTGCAAGCGGCCCTTGTTCTCCGATCTCTACTACCCGATCTTCAACCGCGACAACGTCCACCTCGTTACCACCGACATCGAGCACATCACCCCGCGCGGCGTGTTGACCCGCGACGGCGAATGCCGCGAAGTCGACTGCCTGATCTACTCCACCGGTTTCGAAACGACGACGTATCTCAATGCGATCGAGGTCACCGGGCGCCGCGGCCGGCCGCTGCGCGAGGCCTGGGACGACGGCGCCCAGGCCTATCTCGGCATTACCACCGCGGGCTTTCCCAATCTGTTCATGCTCTACGGCCCCAACACCAATCAGGGCTGCATCCTCTACATGATCGAGCAACAGGTCGATTACGTCGTCCGGCAGCTGCAGCGCATGGACCAGGAGAAGCTGGCCTGGATCGACGTCAAACCCGACGTCATGACCTCGTTCAACGAGGAACTGCAGCAGGCGCTGCGCGCCGTCGATGTGTGGCAGGCCACCTGCGGCAATGATTTCTACTACCGTGCCAAATCCGGCCGCATGGTGACCCAATGGCCGCATTCGATGGATGCTTTCACCGCCGCGACCACGCGCCAGGACGCCGCTGCCTATGAGGCCAGGCGGGCCGTCTGAAGCGCGTTAGGGCCCGCATCGCGCGGCCGGTTCCCGACCATTCAATCGGGATCGTCGCGCTCGAGCCAGCGATAGAGGGTGCGGCGGTTGATGCCGAGCAGTTCTGCCGCGCGCCGTTTGTTGCCGTCGACCGTGGCCAGCACATGGGTGACATAGCGGCGCTGAACCTCGGCCAGGCTCGGCAGCTGATCGATGTGAGCCGGATTCGGCAGGCCAGCGTACGGCGGTGCGGCGCTTGCGGCCTGCGCGATGCGTGCCGGCAGGTGTTCACAGCCGACGGCCGGGCCGTCGCAAAACGTCACGGCGCGCTCGATGGCGTTACTGAGTTCGCGCACTTTGCCGGGTAAGGGGTAGCGCTTTAACGCGGCGCGCGCCGCGTCGTCGAACTCCTGAATACCGCGCCCGGCGCGACGGCCGAATTCGCGCAGAAACGTCTGTGCGAGCAAATCCAGATCGCTGCCGCGATCGCGCAGCGGCGGCACGTAGATCGAGAAGGTCTCGAGCCGATAGAAGAGATCGGGGCGAAATTCGCCGTCCAGGGCCTGCGCATGCAGATCCTGATGGGTGGCTGCGACAACACGCACGTCGATGGGCTTTTCGGTGTCGCTGCCGACCGGCCGCACGGTGCCCTCCTGCAGCGCACGCAGGAGTTTGGCCTGCAGCGCCAGCGGCATCTCGCCAATCTCGTCGAGCAGCAGGGTGCCGCCCGCGGCTTCGGCGAACAATCCGGCGCGGGCCTGGCGCGCACCAGTGAATGCCCCGGCGACGTGCCCGAAGAATTCGCTCTCCATCAGTTCGGCCGGGATCCCGGCACAGTTGATGGCAACGAAAGGCCCGGCCGCGCGTGCGCTCTCGGCGTGCAGCGCCCGGGCGACGAGTTCCTTGCCGGTGCCGCTCTCGCCGAGGACCAGCACCGGCCCATCAGCGGGGCCAATCTGGCAGATCTGATCGTAGAGTCTCAACATGGGCCGCGAGCGGCCGCTGATGCCGTGGAAGTCGTCGCTGGCGATGAGGGTTCGAAAGCGTTTGACTTCGGTTTTCAGCCGATGACTTTCGACCAGACGCTCGATGGTCAGGGCGAAGTGTTCCATGTCGAGCGGCTTGGTCAGGAACTCATCTGCGCCGGCCTTCAGCGCGGTGACGGCCTGGGCAATCGATCCGAAGGCCGTGATGATGAGGAAGGCGGGCGGCGTGGTTTCGCTGCGGGCCGCCGCGAGGACTGCGAGACCCTCGCCGTCGGGCAGCCGCAGATCGCTCACCACCAGGGTCGGTGGCCAACTGTGCAGGCTGGCAATCGCGCCGGCAACGGTATTTTCGCTGCGCGTCACATAGCCGGACGCGCGCAGTTCTTCGTCGAGGAATTCGGCCAGGGCGCGATCGTCTTCAACGATCAGGATACGGACATCGCTGGTCATTCGCGCTCTCCGCATTCAGCGCCGACCGGCAGCAGCAGGCTCACGCGGCAGCCGCCCAGCCGACTGCGCGAGATTTCGAGCCGGCCGCCATGTTCTGCGACGATGTGGTTGACGATGGCGAGACCGAGCCCGGTACCCTCGCCGGCCGCCTTGGTGGTGAAGAACGGCTCGAGGGCCTGGCTGGCGGCGATGCTGAGGCCCGGTCCATCGTCGTCGACTGCTATCGTCACGACACCATCGTGCGCCGCCGCGGACACCCGCACGACGGTACGCGCAGCCTGTACGGCATTGCGCAGCAGATTGACCAGGGCGAGTTCCAGACGTCTCGGGTCGCCCTCGAAGCTCGGCAGAGCGCTCGCGGCGTCGACTTCGATGGCCGGCCCCGCCGCCGCCATTTCGGGGCGCAGCGCATGAACGCTGGTCTCGAGCAGCTGCAGCGGGGCGACTGGCCGCCGCGCGGCACTACTCGGCCGGCAGTACTCGAGCAGCTGCTCGACCAGGGCGGTCAAGCGTTCACTCTGCTGGCGAATGGCCGTGATCTGGCGGGCGATCACCGGGTCGTCGGGATGCGACTGTTCGATACGCCGTGCGCGGCCGAGGATGACGCTCATCGGTGCACCGAGTTCGTGCGCGACGCCGCTGGCGATACGGCCGATCGCGGCCATCTTTTCCTGATGGCGGAGCTTTTCGTTGAGTGTCGCCTCGCTTTGCCGGTGCGTCTCGAGCTGCGCCTGAGCCTGTGCCATGCCCGCCAGCATGCGATTGAAGCCGGCGCCGATCGCGGTGAGCTCGCGCGGACCGCCCTGGTCCACGGGCAAGGCCGGCTCGCCGCGCTCGATGCGCCGCATGGCGGCGAGGATGTGATTGACGTGGCGGCCGACGCCGCGGTAGTGGCCGATGACAACGATCGCCGTCATCATCAGCGCCAGGACGACCCAGGCCGCCCAGGCCGTGCGCTCCAGTTCATGCAAGGCGGCGTGGAAATCACTCTGGCGGCGCGAGATCTGCAACAGCCCGTTGATGCGCCCACCGCTGTCCAGCACCGGCTGGAACTGCAGGAACACGTTGCGGCCATGGACTTCCTCGTAGCGTTCCTGGATCTGGCCGGTGCTGACAGCGGTTGTCGCCGCGGCGTCGGAGATCGGCTCGCGCGTGGCGATGCCGGCGGCGGCGACACGTTGGCCATCGACGTCGTAGACCGATGCGCCGTGCACCCGGCCGATGGCAAAGACGGAACGCAGCGCACTCTGCACGCCGTCGATATCGCCTTGTTCGAGATTGCGCCCGATGGGCAGCCGCACGGCGCGCGCGATCAAAGTCAGGTCTTCCTTCAGCCGCGCTTCCTGCTGCACCGAGGCGAATTGCAGGGCGCC
>JBBDTC010000067.1:0-1140 GCA_040904625.1 Gammaproteobacteria bacterium | reverse complement strand
ATCTCGAAGGAGAAGTCTGAATGAACTTACGTCCAATCACTACCCTGAGCGCCCTTGTCGCTGTTCTCGCCGTGGCGCCGATCCAGGCCCAGGAAGCCGCCAACACGCCGCCGCCGAAGGCCGCAGAAGCCGCCGCGGCGACCCAGGCCTACGGTGACGCGACCTTGCGCCAGTTCGCCAAGGCCACCCAGAAAGTCGCCGAAATCCGTAACGAGTACTCGGCCAAGATTGGTAACACGCAGGACCAGAACAAAGCGCAGGAGCTGCAACAGGAAGCGCACGGCAAGATGGTCGACGCCATCACCGGCTCAGATCTCGACCTGCCCACCTACAACGCCATCGCCGAGCAGATTGCCAGGGATACGCAGCTCGAAGAACGCGTCAAGGGGTTCATGTAAGACCACGGTAATCACGCACCCCGACAGGCGCTGCGGCGGCCAGCTCTCGCAACCGTCGCAGTGCCTGGTCAGCGCAGTGCGCCGAGTTCGGCAACGAGCCGGCGCAGCGCTGCGGCGTTGAAGGCCGGCAGGAAATGGTCCACGTAGGGGAGGGCGGCTTTCATCCCGGCAGCACGCACGGTGAAGGTCGTCGCCCCGAACATGGGATTGATCCAGACCAGGGTGCGAAGGCGCCGCTTTGCGGCTTCGAGTTCGGCCCGGATGCGTTCTACCGGGCCATTGTCGTAACCGTCACTGATGACGATGAGCACGGTCGACCGCGCCGATCCTTCACGCAGCAAGCCCCGATTGAGCCCGGCCAGGGCCGCGCCGATGTCGGTACCGCCGGACCAGTGGCGGACCTCGTCAGCGACTGCGTTCAAGGTCTCCTCGACACTGCGCCGGCGCAGCAACGCGGTGATCTCCGTCGTCTTGGTGCTGAAGACCAGCGTGCGCGACGACGGCAGCGCCTGCTGCAGGCCGAGCATGAGCTGGAGCAGGAACGGATTGAAGGCGTCCATCGATCCGCTGACGTCGCACAACATGACCAGGCGGGTCTTGCGGGTCTTGGCCTGGACCCGGGCCAGGTCGACCAGATCGAGCCCATGGCGCACGTTGCGCCGCAGGGAACGACGCAGATCGACTCGACCGCGGCGCCGGCCCGGCGCCAGGCGCCGCGCCGGGCGGGCTGCGAGGCGCCGCG
>JBBDTC010000066.1:0-9943 GCA_040904625.1 Gammaproteobacteria bacterium | reverse complement strand
CCAGCCGGGCGCCTCGACGCCCCAAATCGCCCAGTTATTCTGCGGCGGACCCTAATCTGCGCTCGCGATGGGCACGGGCCCTGATTGGCGTCCCCACCCATGTGTTGCCGTCATTCACCCCACGAGAGCACGAACTCGTCGTCGTCCTCGTCGATATTCCCACCCAGCGAGATCAGATTGATATGGATCTCCTGCAAGTCGAACGCACGCCCGAGCTTGTCCTCGATCGACTGACGCCTGAGCACCAGACGTGCCGGGCAGTCGATCTTGACCATGCCCGGCGACTCGTGCAGCACCGCGGCCGGATTGTCCTCGAGCACCGCTTCGATGATGGGCTGCGCCTCGGCATTGTTCTGCAGCGCGATGAACACCTTGTCGGCCATGCGCCGCGCCCTCAGACAGCGCAGCCGGCGCGCGTGGCGCGGGCCTGCAGCTCGTCACGGAGACCATCCAGGACTTCGCCCGCACGGCCGGGGAAAGCGTAGTCCGCGAGCGGCTGCAGGGCACCCTGCACGCGCGGCGTCCAGCGTGCCAGCCAGGCCCGGCACTGGGCGCTGTTGGCCTCGGACTCGGCGCAGACGCGCTGCAATACGGCATCGACCCAACGCGTCGACTCCGCATACCACTCGACCATGAATTCCGACAGCATCGAGAACGCCGCGCCGCCCGCAGTGACGACGCTCTGCTCGAAACGATCGAAAACCAGCGGATGCACGCTGCCGTCGATGAGCAGATTCTGCAGCAGGTAGAGTTCGAACCAGTCGCGGGTCACCATCGACTCCTCGACCAGCGCGCGCAGCGGCTGCCATAGAGCATCGTCCAACCAGGCCTGCTTGGCCTCGTCGAGCGCCGTCATCTCGTTGTCGGCGAGGATGAGACCTATGCGGCTGATGTATTGCGCTACCCCGAGGTGATCCATCATGTACATGCTGCAGGCCGAGGTCAGCGGCGCGCCGTAGCCGTACGCCGCGATATAGGCGTTGTTGGTGTTGGCGGCCCAGGCGACATGGCGCAGCGGCAGCACCACAGTGCGGATGCGCTTCGTCGTCGCTTCATCGAGCGTAGCCAGCAGCCCGCGCTTCTCGACGAACTCGAAGTTTTTCTCCTGCGAATCCTGCTGTTTCCCGCGCTGATTGGTCCAGGTGCCGTAGTAGTACTGGCGCGGATCGATCAGGTCGTCGTAATCGTCCATGACGATTGCGCTGCGTGCGCGGTCGAACAATTCATGCTTGGGATCCCAGGTCGGGCGATAGTGAAAATTGAGCGTCGGCTGCAGTCCCCATACCGCCTCCTGGTAGCGGCTGGCGTTCTTGTGGGGCCCGATCCTGGCGGCGATGTGATCGAAGGTCCGCCGCAGCGGTTCGACGTTCGCGGTCTTGAGATCAATCGTCATTGCCGCGGTCCTCGTGAGACGGGCCGTAGCGCCAGGTCCGGTCGTGCGCATCGACAGCGCTGGCCTGCGCGTCGCTCAAGGGTCGGGCGGCGTGTTGGCGGCAGAAGTCCGCGAAGGCCGCCGGCGGCAGAGTCATCTCGAGATAGAGCGTCGGATCGCCGAGCGAGAACTGAAACTCGATGAAGCCGTGGTGATCCGGATTGGTGATGCGGACATGGGGCGATACCGCGCGGGGCATGCGCCGGTCTGCGAACGATGCGATCTTGCCCATACCCCTCCCCGGTATGTTGTCATGGCGGAACGATGCCAGATTTCTTGCCGAAAAGGGCAACCGATTGAAGAAAAAACCGGTTTCACCATGAATTGTTTTTTTTTGCGGCGCAATAAAATGACCGGACCGCAAGCGGCCAGCCGAGCAGCGGCGCACACTGAACTCGTTCGAACGCACGGCCCGCTCAGCGCGGATGAGCGGGCGCGAGAGCCTCGGCAAGCTGCGCGGATAGTGCGGCAATATCGAGGTTGACGAGATCCTTGTCGACGCTGGCCACCACGGCTTTCGCCGAGACGTCGTCCAGCGCGTCGCGGAGGAGGCCGAGGAAACGCGGCTCAGCCACCAGAACGAGTTCATCGAAGGCCGGCGTCTTGAGCGCCGCGGCGACACGCCCGGCAAGCTCTCGGGCGAAATCCGCGGCAACCCGCTGACTTGCGCTCTCCTCACGGCCGAGCGCATGACGGCCTTCGCCCGCGCTGTCGAACGTGCGCCCAGGGCGATCGGTTTCGAGATCGCCGTCGTGCAGGCGCCCCCGCGAATTGTCGAACGATTCGAGCAGCGTGAGCGAACGTCCCCGTTCACGCACCTCGATCAGCCGCGCTCCTGCCCGATTCGCAACGAGTAACAGTTTGCCGTGCATGATCCGTGGGCCTCCTTCGTATGTTCAGTACAACATCAGCTTGCGATTGTTGATCGAATCGCATCTATACCCAACCGATATGACGCGGGCTAGCAGCCTGCAAGTATGGACTCGAACCGGTATGCTGTGCGACCAGCCCGGTTGAGGACTCCCACCCATGCCCGGACCGCTCCACGGCTATCGCATAGTCGATATGACCTCGATGATATCGGGGCCGCTCGCCACCATGATCCTGGGTGACCAGGGCGCCGACGTCATCAAGGTAGAGAACCCGGACGGCGGCGATCACGTGCGCCGTGGCGGCAACCGCCACGGTGGCTTCGCTGCGAATTTCGTCAACAACAATCGCAACAAACGATCGATTGCCATCGATCTCAAACAGCCGCGCGGCGTGGCCGCACTGCTGGACGTGATCAGGACTGCCGATGTCTTCATCCAGAATTTCCGCCCTGGCGTTATCGAACGCATGGGACTCGGCGAGGACGTCGTGCGCAGCGTGCGCGCGGACATCGTCTATGTGTCCATCGCCGGCTTTGGCTTCGAGGGCCCTTATGCAGCCAAGCCGGTCTACGATCCGCTGGTGCAGGCGCTCTCGGGCCTCGCCACCGTACAGGCCGGCGCCGACGACCAGCGCCCGCGCCTGGTGCGTACCATCGTCCCGGACAAGGTCAGCGCGCTGACCGTGGCCCAGGCGGTAACCGCTGCGCTGCTCGCCCGCGCACGCAGCGGTGAAGGCCAGCACCTGCGCCTGGCCATGCTCGATGCCATCGTCAGCTTCCTGTGGTATTCCGACATGGGCAGCCAGACCTTCGTCGGCAATGAACTGCCGCAGCCGGCGGCGGCCAGCTTCATCGATCTGATTTACGAGACGGCTGAGGGTTACATCAGTGTGGCGGTCATGTCCGATCGCGAATGGCAGGGCTTGACGCGGGCGCTCGAACGCCCCGAATGGCTGGACGACCCGCGCTTCCTCACCCCGGCGCTGCGGGACAAGAACATCGATGCGCGCCTGGAACTGATTCAGAGCGTGCTGGTGGAGCGTCCGGCGAGCGAATGGCTGGCGCGTCTGGAAGCGGAGCAGGTGCCGTGCGCGCCGGTATTGACGCGCACCGAAATGCTGCACCACCCGCAGGTCGAGGCCAATGCCACCGTGCAGATCTACGATCATCCGGAGGCCGGGCCGCTGCGTCAGGCGCGGCCGGCCGCGCAGTTTTCCGCGACACCGGCCGCAGTGCGGCGGGGCGCACCGCGGCTCGGCCAACATACCGCAGAGATCCTGGCCGAGGCCGGCATCGCTGTTGCGGACATCGAAGACCTGTCTGCCGCGGGGGTGATTCGCAGCGACTCAGATAGGGGGACAGTTTACTTATCTCCTTCATCCCGAGCTCGCGGTTAAGGGGGGGTGGGGGTAGATAAGTGAACTGGGGCAGATAGGGAGAGATTTGACACCATGAACGCGCATCCCGCGCGACCGTTCGGCCTGTGCCTCTTTCTCGCCATTGCCCTGCCTGGCCCGGCCGGCGCCGACGTCGATGAGACCTTGCTCGAGCTCTATCGCGATCTCCACGCGCATCCAGAGCTGTCGCTGCAGGAAGAACGCACGGCAGGCCGCATTGCCGATGAACTCGAGCAGGCCGGCTTCGCTGTCACTCGTGATGTCGGCGGCCATGGTGTAGTCGGCGTGCTCGCCAACGGCAGCGGGCCGACGCTGCTCATCCGCAGCGATCTCGATGCGCTGCCGGTCAAAGAGCGTACCGGCCTGCCGTTTGCCAGCACCCGCACCGGGACCGACGACGGCGGCCGCGAAGTGCCGCTCATGCATGCCTGCGGGCATGACGTGCACATGACGGTACTGGTCGGCACCGCGCGCGAACTCTCGCGCCGCCGCGACGAGTGGCACGGAACGCTGGTCATGATCGGCCAACCGGCCGAGGAGCGCGGGCTGGGCTCGAAAGCGATGCTGGACGATGGTCTGTTCGCACGCTTTCCGCGGCCCGACTACAACCTGGCATTACATGTCAGCGCCGAGCTTGCGGCCGGGACGGTGGCGGTGATGGGGGGTGCTGTCGCAGCCAATGTCGA
Organism: Gammaproteobacteria bacterium; assembly: GCA_040904625.1. Lineage (GTDB taxonomy): Bacteria > Pseudomonadota > Gammaproteobacteria > JACKNG01. The sequence goes on along the minus strand of JBBDTC010000066.1, from coordinate 5,557 downwards.
TGCCGTGGATGTCATCGTGCACGGCGTCGGCGGCCATGGCGCCTACCCGCACATGACCCGCGATCCGGTGATGCTGGCGGCGAGCATCGTGATGAACCTACAGACGGTGGTGTCGCGCGAGCGCCCGCCGCTCGAACCGGCCGTGATCACGGTGGGTTCGATTCACGGCGGCACCAAGCACAACATCATTCCCGAGCGGGTCGATCTCGAACTCACCGTACGCTCGTTCAACGATACGACGCGCGCCCTGCTGCTCGACGGCATCACGCGCGTCGCGCAGGGTCAGGCGCGTACGCTCGGCTGGCCCGAGGACCGACTACCGGAAATCGTCGTGCGCGACGATTTCACCCCGGCAGTATGGAACGACCCCGCCTTCGCCGAACGCCTGCGCGGCGCTTTCGGCAACGAACTCGGCGACGCCCAGGTGTTGGCCGTAGCACCGACCATGGGCGGCGAGGATTTCGCGCGCTACGGACGCGACGAGCCGCGCATCCCTAGCGTACTGTTCTGGCTCGGCGCGGTCGAACCCGAACGCTACGCAGCAAGCGCGCGCGACGACACGGCACTGCCGTCACTGCATTCGGCCGAATTTGCGCCGGCGGCAGGACCAGCCATCGCGACCGGGGTGGCCGCCATGCGGGCGGGTGCCTTGGAGATTCTAGGCAGATAGGGGGACAGTTTACTTATCTCGCTCATTCCGATCTCACACTCAGGGCAGGTTCGAGATAAGTAAACTGTCCCCCTATCTGCATTCCACTCAGGGCAGGTTCGAGATAAGTAAACTGTCCCCCTATCTGACGCCTGGTCAGGCCGGATCCGACGCGGTACGCGCGCCTGTCGAGCGTGCGAACAGGGCCGCGAAGTCGCCCTGGATCATGATCAAGGCAGGTACCAGCAAGAGCACCACAACAGTCGATACAGCGAGGCCGAATACGAGCGTCAGCGCCATCGGAATGAGGAACTGTGCCTGCAGGCTGGTCTCGAACAGCAGCGGCGCCAGCCCGCCGATGGTCGTCGCCGAGGTCAGGATGACGGCGCGCAGCCGATCGCACGCTCCATTGATGATGGCCTCGGCGCGCGGCTCTTCGCGCAGTCGTTCGTCGATCGTCGTGACCAGCACGATGGAATCGTTGATGACGATACCGGACAGCCCGAGAATGGCGAAGATACTCAGGATGGTCAGATCGAAGTCCCACACCCAATGGCCCAGCACCGCGCCGACGAAGCCGAGCGGGATGACCGCCATAACCACCAAGGGTCGCGTATAACTCTTGAACACCCACGACAGGGTGATGTAAATGAACACCAGCCCGAGCACCGCGCCGAGCAGCATGTCGGCATTGGTTTCGCGCTGATCTTCGGCGCGCCCGGCAAAGCGGTAGTCGAGGCCGTGGCGTTCGGCGATGTCGGTCAAACCGTCAGCAAGCAACGCTTCCTGAATCCGATCCGGCCGCGTCGCGCGCATGTCGATTTCAGCCGTCACCGACACCTGGCGCCTGCCGTCCTCGCGGCGTACCCGCGCGAAGCCGAGCGCTTCCTCGAAATCGACCACGACCGCCAGCGGCACCTGGGCGCCATCCGGGCTGCGTAGATAGAACTCACGCAACATGTCGTTGCCCAGCGCCTCGCGTGGGAACTGCACCCGCACCCAGACTTCCTCGTCGCCGCGCGGGAAACGTTTGGCGATGGCCCCGTCTATGGCATCACGCACCTGGCGTGCAACCTCACCGGTGGTAAAGCCCATGGCACGACCGCGCGCGTTGACCTCGAGGACGACCTCCGGCTTGCCCCAGGGCAAATCGTCAGCGATGTCGGAAACACCGTCGTAGCGTTCGAGCAGAGCGATGACCTCCGCCGCCGCATCTTTGAGTTCATGCACGCTGCCGCCGCTCAGACGCACATCCAGATCGCCGCCCGGCGGGCCGGTGCGCTGACCGGTGAAGGTCAGCGTCTCGACGCCTGGCGGTACGACCGCCGCACTCCGCCAGGCTTCGATGACATCGTTGGCACGGACGTCGCGCGCGTCGCTGGACACGAGTTCGACGATGATGCCGCCGAGGGTATCGGTACTGACTGAAAGATCTGCCGAACGCGAACCCCCGACGATGGTACCCAGTTTTCCCAGGGACATTACGATGAGTTGGTCGGCATCGTCGACCAGCTCTTCTGCTGCCGCATACAAACCGCGCTCTACGGCAAGCAGCGCCCGGCGGGTTTCCGCACGCGAAGTGCCGGCGACCATCTCGATGTTGGCGTAAATCTTGTCGGGTTCGGGCGATGGGAAGAATTGGTAGCCGACCCGCCCACCCATGAATGCGCCAATGGCAACGATAAAAGCGGCGAGGGCCAGCGCGACGGTCAGATACCGTTGACGTACCGCGGCTTCAGCCAGGCGACGAAAACGCCCCGCGCGAAACGCGCTGAAGCGGGCATCGAAACGCGCGCGCAGGGATTCCAGCCAACCGCGTGCCGGCGGCGCGCGCAGGGCGTGATGGAGGTGCGCCGGCAAGACCAGAAAACACTCGACGAGGCTGGCGAGCAGCATGGCAATGACCACGAAGGGGATGGCCGAGATGATCTGCCCCATGATGCCCGAGACGATGAACAGGGGCAGAAAGGCCGCCACCGTGGTCAAGGTCGAGCTCGTCACCGGAGCTGCCATGCGCCGCGCCCCGCTCACTGCCGCATCGAGCGCGCCCATACCGCGCCTGTGCAGATGCTCGGCATGTTCTCCAACGACGATGGCATCGTCGACGACGATGCCGATAGCCATGATCATGCCGAACAAACTGAGCATGTTGATGGTCTGGCCGCTTGCCCACATTACCGCCACCGCGGCCAGCAGCGACGCGGGGATTCCGACCGCGACCCACAGCGCAACGCGGGCGTTGAGAAACAGGAACAGCACCGCGAGGACGAGCACCATGCCGCTGGCACCGTTGTTGACCAACAATTGAATGCGCTCACGAATGGATTTCGCGCGTACGTCATATTCTTCGATACGCAATTCCGACGGCAGGCTCTCATTGAGCTCTTCGACATAGTTCTTGACGATCGCGGCCATCGTCAGTGCGTCCGAATCGATCGCGCGCCGGATGTCGAGTTCGATCGCCGGATGACCGCCACGCACCGCCCTGTGGCTGCGCTCGCGAAACGATTCGCTGACGCGTGCGATATCGGCGAGCACGATGCGCCGCCCGTCCGGCATGGCCTTGATCTCAATCGCACCGAGCGCGCGGGCATCGCGCAGCAAACCCAGACTGCGTACCTGACGCGCACCACCGGCTAGTTCGCCGGCCGGCAGGTCCTGGGACGTTGCCCCGATACGCGTCGCGATGTCGCTGAGTTTGAGATCCAGCTGGCGCAGAATGCGCGGGTGCACTTCGACCCAGATCTCTTCATCACGTGCGCCGTAGAGGTCGATGCGATCGACACCGCGATCGAGCAGATCGTCGCGGATGCGCTTGGCATGCGTTTTCAGCGAATGCTCGGGATAAGGCCCCGAAATGACCAGCCGCGAGACCGTTTCGAAACGCACGATGCGGCGGATCTCGGGGCGTTCGGCATCTTCCGGCAGCGTGCGTACCTGGCCCACCGCGGATTCCACGTCGGACAGTGCCTGCTGCATGTCGGCACCGGCCTCGAACTCGACCGAGATGCTTGCAACCCCTTCGTAAGACGACGAGATCACTTTCTTTACCCCGGTCAGGAAGCGCAGTTCCGGTTCCAGCGACTGCACGATGTTGAGGTCGACATCGGCTGCGGCGGCACCCGGCCAGCTCACCGTCACCGCGACGATGTCGATACCGAAATCAGGGAAGAACTGACGATTGATCTGGGTCATTGCGGCAAGGCCGCAGATGAACATCAAAGCCAGCAGCAGATTGGACGCAGTCGGGTGATTGGCGAACAGCGCCAACATACCCTGCGCTGGCGGTCGCGCATTCACAACGGCTTGACGCGCAGTCCTGGACCGATGCCGCCGAAGACGCGGGCGACGACCGGGCGGCCGGGGTCGAAGGCACCGCGCACCAGGACTTCCTCGCCCAGATTACGCACCACGTCGACCGCTACCGGCGCGAGCCGCTCATCGACCAGCTGGTACGCTTCGCCGTCCGCGGTAAGCGCCTTTGCCGGCAGTCGGTAGACATCGTGGTAGACGATGTCCGGGAGTCGAATCTCGACGAACGCCCCCGCCCGCAAGCCATGCTCGGCCGCATCCGCGGCGAGCGTCGCGTAGAGTTCGATGCCGCCGAGAGCGGGATCGATCTCGGCGCCGACGCGGGCCAATTCGGCCGCGAACGTCTGGTCGTGCTCACCCAGGTGCCACACGACTTCGAGCTGACGTCCGCGGAGGCCTTCCTGGGCGCGTTCGCCGGCGTCATCCAGCAGGCGCGCGAAGTCCGCTTCGGGAAGCTCGAAACGGACCTCCATTTCCGTGGCTGACAAGAGCCGTCCGAGGGCCTCTCCGATCGCCAGCCGCTGACCGAGCGCTAGGCGCACGTCGGTCACGTAGCCGGAGAAAGGCGCAATGACGCGCGTATGGGCGAGATCGCGCTCGGCAGCCGCCAGGTTCGTCTGAATGATGTCGTAGGTGGCTTGCTGCTCTTCTATCTGCACGCGTAGCCGTGCCACGTTCTGAGCCCGCTGCAGCCGCGTCTGTTCGCTCAGTGCGAGCGTCGTCGCCGCTTCGTCGCGGACCTTCCTGCTCTCGCGCCCGCTGGCCGCGAGCTGCTCGGTCCGTTCGAGCGCGCGCGCCGCGAGCTCGACCTGGCGCAGCGCATTCTTTTCCAGCTCGAGTTCCCACTCGAGCTCTTTGCGCTGTCGAGCGAGCTGCGCCGCAGCGCGCGCCAGCTCCGCGCGCTGCTCCTGGAGTTGATTTTCGTAGTCGACCGGATCGATGACGGCGAGCTCGGCGCCGGCAGCGATGTAGCTGCCGTTGCGGAACGTCGGATCGAGTTCGACCAGGCGCCCCGCGACCATCGCCCGCAGCTCGGCTTCACGCGCAGCGCGAACCTCGCCGAAAACCGTGATCACTGGCCGCACGTCGGCAGCACTGACATCTATCACCGGCACCGGCCAGACCTGCTCCTGCGGCGGCTTGGGCAGCGCCCGCGGGCGAGAGGCGACGAACCAGACGGCAATGACGGCACCGATCAGCATCACCACCAGCGGCAGCACGGCTGGCCGCATTCTCGACAGCAGCGTGTTCATTGTGCTCATCCGTTTCGACCCGCCCGGGCTGTCGTCAGTGGGGAGCTCCTGCGCTACGGCAAAGCCGGCGACGCGCGGCCCCACCACAGGCCGGGCCAACTGCGCAGCGCCACACAATACATACGTGGCGCGGGGCAAATCGGATTGGACCGGTGAACGGTGCAGAAAGTTTGCACGTCAGAGCGCAGGCCGGCAGGGATCGTATCGCACCTCCAGCCACGACCGGCGCAGGAGGCACAGAGAACCGTTGAGTGCGAACGGCGGATTGCACTTAGGACCCTGGCCAATATTATCTGGTCAACACCGAGGGTGCTCCTGAGCGGGTGCTGCAAGGCGCGTTTTG
>JBBDTC010000065.1:0-10040 GCA_040904625.1 Gammaproteobacteria bacterium | reverse complement strand
GGGGTGGGGAACCTAATTCCGGGGGGGTGCCGCGGGGGCACCCGCCGGGGTCGCAATGTGAAAGCTCAGTCGGCCGGATAGGCGTTGGGCTTGCTGGCCCAATCCTGATAGGCGCGGCGCTGTTTGTCCACGCCGATCCGCTCGGTCAGCGCATTCCACTGGGCCGCGGTGTCGTCGAGAATGACCTGGATATCCTCATCGGCCCACAGGCGGCTGATCGCCTGGCGCAGGATCTCCTCGTAGCGGTCGGTCTGAATGACCGAGAGATCGAGGATGCCCGTCTCCGCCGCCTGCTCAAGGGTGTCGAGGTATTCCCCGGCATCCGGCCACAGATTGCGGAATTCCTCGCTTTCGAAGTGCGCCTCGCGGAAGGGGTCGCGCAGGGTGAAGGGAAGCTGCACGCGCGTCAGGCTGGTCTCCTCGCTGTTCATCCACTGCATGAACAGGTACGCCGCGTCCTTGTTGTCGCTGGTCGAGGCGAGCGCCAGGGCGAACCCGATGGCCAGTTCCGGGTTGCCTTCGGGCGGCAGGGCGTAGCCGATCTTGTCGGCGACCTGCGATTGCGGCACCCAGTCCAGCGCCTCCTCGCCGGAGCCGTATCCGGCGGCCCAGCGGCCGACCGGCGGCCAGGAGATGGCCATCGCGGTGTCTCCGGCTAGCAGGGCGTTGAGGAGCTCCACGAAGCCCCACTGCTCCACGCCGTTCGGCATCATGTCGAGATCGGCGCGGATGCCCTCGAACGTGCGCACGCCGGCTTCCGAGTTGATCGTGGCCTTCATGGTCTCGGGATCAAAGAAACGCCCGCCCTCGTCGCGGAAGCGCTGCTGAACGACGTACTGGAAGTTTCCGGGCTGGAAGTGCCCCGCCGCGCCGTAGATCTCCGGGCCGTGCTTGTCGGTGATGAACTGGCCGATTTCGCGGTACTGCTCCCAGGTCTCAGGCGGGGCCAGGTCGTAATCGTGCGCCTCGCGGAACTCGGCCATGGTCTCCGGGTCCTCGAAGACGTCTTTGCGATAGTACATGATGAGCACGTCGCCATCGTCCGGCAGGGCGTAGATGGTGTCCTCGACGCGCATCCAGTTGTCACGGTAGACCGGCGCGATGGTCTCCAGCTCTTCAGCGTAGTCGTATTTCTCGACGTACCCGTCGAGCGGCTCGAGGGCGCCGGACAGCGCCAGGTCGGGCATCTGGTTGGGGATGACGTTGACCACGTCGAAGGATCCCGTCCCGGCGCGGTGGGACTGCATGATGCGGGTGAAGATCTCGTCGACCGGCGATTCGACCACATTGACCTTGATGCCGGTCAGTTCTTCCCATTTCGGCGCGGCGAACTGCGTGGCCTCGAGCGCTTGCAGGCCGGCTTCGTACATCACGGTGATTTCGGTGCCGGAATACGCCTTGGCCGCCTCGACGGCGCGGTCGGCCGCCGACTGGGCGAGCGCCCCGGTCGTCGTGCCGGCGAGCAGCAAGGCTGCCAGCGCGCACGATCTGGACAGTGGCATTATCATTTTCATCGTAACCTCCCTAGAATTGCTCCATTGGCGGAGCGGCCGTTCAACCGCGATGGCTGTCGCCTTTAGGCCATGGACCGCCGGCTTGCCAGGGTTGGGCAGCCTGTCGCATAACATGGCTGCATGATTAACTCCACAGATCGCATCCGATTGCAATGGTCAATTTTCAACGCCGGACTGATCACGGATCGCGCGCCCGCCTTCAGTGACCCACGGCCGAAGCGCACATGCCGGTTGACTCACGCCGCATTTCTCATAAGACTTACTGATGCAACGAGCGAAATACGTTACGGTGAAGTTATCCGATGTCCGCTGAACGAGCCCTGATACGGACGGTCGCATCCGGGCCGACAGGATGGCTGCTGTGAGACACGCCTGTACGGGCGAGTTCCGCAGGCCTCCCGTCGACTGGGAGAGCCCCCGCTACGCCGATCCGGCGGACGTCGACGCCGAGCTGCGCAGGGTCTTCGACGTCTGCGCCTCATGCCGCCTCTGCGAGTCGCTGTGCGACAGCTTTCCGCGCCTGTTCGACCTGATCGACACCTCCGAAACAGGTGAACTTGCCTCCGTTGACAGCGACTCTCTCAAGAGCGTCGTCGACGCCTGCACGCTGTGCGACATCTGCTATCCTGTCTGCCCCTACGTCCCGCCGCACGAGTACGCGATCGATTTTCCCAATCTGATGGTGCGCTATCGGGCGCTGGAGCACGCCAAGGGCAACGTCGGGCTGGTCGAGCGCCAATTGGCCAGGATCGATCGCAACGGCCGTCTGCTGGGCGCCGTCGCGCCGATCGCCAACTGGGCCTCGAGCCGGGACAATCGCATCTGCCGAACGATGGTCGAGAAGGTCGCCGGCATCCACCGCGACGCCGCGGTGCCGCGGTTCGAGTCCGATCCGCTCAGCCGCCGCAACACCAGCGACAGCCCCAGTGTCGCGCCGAACGCCCCGGCCGCCGGCAGAAAGGTGGTCATCTACAACAACTGCTTCGTGGAATATAACGAGCCTCAGATCGGGCTCGCCGCCAGGGCTGTCCTGGCGAAGAACGGCATCGAAGCGACCTTCGTCTATCCGGGATGCTGCGGCATGCCGGCCATGGAACGCGGCGATCTCGAGAGCGTGCGCAAGCTTGCGCGCACCGCGGCCGGCGAACTGTGCGCTTGGATCGACAAGGGCTATGACATCGTCACGCTGATCCCGTCGTGCTCCTTCATGGTCAAGAACACCTGGCCGCTCTATTTCCCCGACGAGCCCGACATCATGCGCCTGTCGGAGGCCACCTTCGACGTGTGCGAGTACCTGGTTGCGGTGGAGCGGACCGACGGGCTGGCGGAGGGACTGGCGCCGCTCGACGGTGGCGTGGCGTTGCATGTCGCGTGCCACGCGCGGGCTCAGAACATCGGCCCCAAGGCCGCCGTGATGCTGCGCCTGATCCCCGATATCGACGTTCTCGTGATGGAGCGCTGCTCCGGCCACGGCGGCACCTGGGGGATGATGAAGGAGAACTTCGAGACCGGCATGGAGGTTGGCACCGACCTCATCACCCAGACGGCGGAAAGCGGCCGCCGCTATCTGTCGTCGGAGTGCCCGCTCGCCGGGGAGCAGATCGTGCAGGGGCTGGAGCGGTTTCCCGACGGCTCGCTGCCCGCATCGAGATCCTGGCATCCCATCGAGCTGCTCGCGATGAGCTATGGCGTGACACCCGCACCGTGACGGGGTTCGACGAACATACCGCAAGAACCCTGATCGCCATGGCGCGGCGGCTGTATCCTCACGACTTTCTCGACGACAGCCACTACGCGGTCGTGGTGGAGCGCATCGAGGCGGCGAGGGATGCCGAGCGGATCGCGCTGCTGACCGAAGGCGCCAAAGCCCTGGATAACGCCGGGGACGTGCCCTTCGCCGAGCGCCCAGAGGACCGGAAGGTCGCGGACCTCGAGGCCATCGAGGGCACGGGTTTCTTCAACGACGTGCGCCAGACCACGGTGCGCGAATTGTACAGCAATCCCGCCGTGTGGCCGTCTTTCGGCTACGAGGGCCCGTCGGGTCATCTGGGGGGCTACCTGCATCGCGGGCTCAACGACGCTACGTGGATCCCCGATGAGTGACATCCGATGAACAGGCTCGAGCGCACCCTCGACAGCGATGTCCCGGTCGTCACCTACCGACATGACGACGATGACGTCGTGGTGATCGTCGGCTCGGGCGCCGGCGGCGGAACTATGGCGGACGAACTCACGCGCGCCGGCGTCGACGTCGTGGTGCTCGAGGCCGGCCCCCGCATCGACGTGCGCCAGTTCGTCAACGACGAATGGATCGCGTGGGACCTCCTGACCTGGCATGATTTGCGCGATGCCTCCGGGACCTCGCCCGTGGCGCAGAACTTCGCGGCGGCACCGACATGGATCTGCAAGGGGGTCGGCGGCTCGACCCTGCACTGGGCGGGCATGTGCCCGCGGGTGCAGCCGCACGAGTTCAAGGCCCTGTCGAACTATGGCGCGCTCGACGGCGCCAATCTGGCCGACTGGCCGATCACGTTCGAGGACATCGAGCCCTGGTACATCAGGGCCGAGGTGAAGATGGGCGTCTCGGGGCGCAACGGCATTCCGCATCACCCCGCCAACAACGTCTACAGGATCCTCGAACTCGGGGCCAAGCGACTGGGATATCGAGACTACGACACCAATCCCACCGCAATCAACCCGGTGCCGCGCGACGGGCGCAATGCCTGCGACCAGATCGGGTTCTGCATGCAAGGGTGCATGTCGGGCGCGAAATGGGCCACCTTCAATTCCGAACTGCCGCGCGCCGAGGCGACGGGGCGCTGCGAACTGCGCACCCGATGCATGGTGGTGCGCATCGACCATGACGAGCAGGGCTACGCCCGTGAAGTCGTCTATGTCGACGGCAAGGGCGTCATGCAAAGCCAAAAGTGCCGCTTCGTTTGCGTTGCCGGCAATGCGGTCGAAACCCCGCGGCTGCTGCTGAACTCCGAGTCGGGCATGTTTCCCGACGGGCTGGCGAACTCGTCCGGCCAGGTCGGCAAGAACTACATGCGCCATGTGACCGGCAACGTCTACGGCACCTTCGAACACCCGGTCTACATGAACCGCGGGCGTCAGGTGGGCGGCATCATTCGCGACGAAAGCCGCTTCGACCCGCGACGCGGTTTTGCCGGCGGCTACAACATGGCCAATACAGCGCTCGGCCTGCCGTTCTATGCCGCGTTCCGGCAGCCCGGCGCCTGGGGCCGCGACTACAGCCGGTCGCTGGAGAGCTACGCCCGGGTCGCGGCGTTCAACTTTACCGGCGAGGACATGCCGATCGAAACCAACCGGGTGTCGCTGCACCCCTCCAAGAGGGACCAGTTCGGCCTGCCGATCCCCACGCTCCATATCGACGATCACGCCAATGACCTCAGCATGAGGGAGCACGCCGAAGGCAGGCTGCGGGCGCTGGTCGAGGCTGCCGGCGCGACGGAGGTCTTCGCTTCGCCCCCCCTGCCCTTTTCGCACAACCTCGGCACCTGCCGGATGAGCGACGACCCGAGCCGCGGCGTCGTCGACAAGTGGGGGCGCAGTCACGACGTGCCCAATCTGTTCATCTCCGATGGCAGCCAGTTCACCACGGCCATGGCGCCCAATCCGACCCTGCTGATCGTCGCCCTGGCGCTGCGCCAGGCGGACTTCATCTGCCGGGAAATGCGCGGGGCCCAGCGCGAGACATCAAGATCAAGAGAGAGGGCAATATGAGCGTGACACTGCTGGTGCGGCTGCACGGCAAGGCCGGCCGCGGAGAACGCCTGTCGGCGATCCTGCAGCCGGTGGCGAAGGACAACGATATCGCCGGGTGCCTCGGCATCGAGGTGTTTCGCAACAGCGTCGACGGGGATGATTTCCTGCTGCTGGAACGCTGGGAGTCCGTCGCGGATCACCAGGCGCATATTGCCAGGGTGGAGAAAGTCGGGGGCTTCAAAGAGATGCAGGAGAACGTCGACTCGGTGACCCGGACCTATCACCCCGAGGACCAACAGCAATCGTGATGTTGCGGCCTGAGCCAACAAGACAAAGATACAGAGGAGAACGAGCGGTGGCACTGGATCGACTCGACAGAGGGCGCAAGATCAGGACAGACGTCATGGGCAAACAGCTCATCGACGATGTTTTCGCCGGCGCCGACGACATGCAGCTCGACCAGCAGGAGATGTATACGGCCTATGCCTGGTGCGATGTTTTCGAGCGCGACGGATTGCCCAGGACGACGCGGATGCTGATCAATATCGCGAGCCTGTCGGTGCTCGGCGAGCGCGACACCCTGAAGCTGCACGTGCGGGCCGCGCTTGCCCTCGGATGCTCGCGCGCTGAGATCCGGGAAGCCATCATGCAGGCCGGCACGATAGGCGGCGGTGTCAGGGCCACGTTGGCATGCCGGGCGGCAAGCGAGGCGCTGGTCGACGGCGACGGTTCGCTGACGAAGTAGCGGCCCGGCTCAGCCGGTCGCGGCGATGTTCCAGCCGCGGCCGCGCGTTCCATACATGTCGTAGCCGTCCGCCGTCACCGCCACGGTATCCTCCAGCTTGATGAAGCCGCGGCGCGGGTGCTTCATCGTCGTCTCCACCGAGATCACCATGCCCGCCTCCAGCGGCCGTTCGGCATCGGCGCCCTCATAGGGCATGGGCCGATTGGTGACCAGGAACGGCGCTTCGTGGAACACCAGTCCCATGCCATGGGCGAAGAAGTCGGTGTGAGGCGCAATGGGCGATTTCTCCAGTGCGGCGTCGCCGCGCGAGATCAGCTCGGCCCCCAGCACGCCGGCGCGAATGCCGGTAAAGGCCGCCTGCTGAACGTTCTCGAGCTCTGCCAGGAGGTCCTGCAGTTCAGCGTCGGGTTCGCCCAGCACCGCCATGCGGCAGATGTCACCGGTGTAGCCGTGATAGTTTCCGCCCGAGTCGATGGACATGGGATCGCCCTTGCGCCAGGCCTGGTCGGACGCGGCGCGGTTGTGGCTGGTCCCCATGGTCACTAGCGCATATTCGAAGTGCAGGCCGCGATTGGTCTCCTCGCGCCGCAGCGCCTCCATCATCTCCGCCTTGGTGGCCCCCTCGCCGTGGCTTGCAACGACCGCCAGCATCGAGTCGGTCACCAGTTCCGACGCCCGTCTCAGATTGTGCAGTTCCTGCGGCGTCTTGACCGCGCGCATGCGCTCCAGCATCGGCGTGGCGTTTACCAGGGTCGGAGAGCCGAGTTCCTGCTGCAGGATCTGCAAGGCGTCATAGGGCAGGAAGCTCGGCTCGACGCCGATGCGCGCCCTGGCAAGACCGAGCGCCTTGAGGTGCCCGGCGGCCTGCGCCGCAGCATCCTCTGTGCCCCAGGATTTCAGGTGAACCTCGGGCGTCCAGAAGGGATTGACCTCGTGCTCGTGGGTCTCCATTGCGTTGCCGATATAGGCGGCGCGTTCGGGCGTGGCCTTCTGGTAGATGACGATCGGCAGGTAGCGGCTGTGCCCGATCGGATCCATGGAATGGAACACGATGTAGCGGTAGCCGCCCAGCAGATACTGCACCGTGTGCTTGCCAGTCGCCACCAGCACGTCGATGCCGGCTTCGTCCATGAGCCGGTCGAGTCGGTCCTGATCGAACGGCAGCTTGGCATCGGTCGCGCTGCCTGTAATAACGTCCATAGCGATTAACCCCTATTGTCCATGCCTTATCATTATGTATACAAGGTGGAGGGTCAACCGAAACTTCGCCCCCGGCGCGCGCGCCCACGTGGTTCATCCGGCGCGTGGGCCAATTGGAGACAGCAGACAATGACACAGCCAGGCATGTTCACCACGCGACCCGAGATCAGGGGCACTTTCGGGGTCGCCTCATCCACCCACTGGCTGGCCTCGGCGACAGCCATGGGCGTGCTGGAGCGCGGCGGCAATGCCTTCGATGCCGCGGCGGCCGGCGGCTTCGTTCTTCAGGTGGTGGAGCCGCACCTCAACGGGCCGGGCGGCGAGGTGCCGCTGCTCGTCTACGACCAGCGCGCCGCGAAGATCGAGGTGATCTGCGGTCAGGGCGTGGCGCCGGCGGCCGCAACGCCCGAACGCTTCCGTGACCTGGGCCTCGACCTGGTGCCGGCCACGGGCCTGCTGCCGGGCTGCGTGCCCGGCGCCTTCGGCGCCTGGCTGATGATGCTGCGCGACCATGGCACATGGTCGCTCGCCGACGTGCTCAGCCCCGCCATCGGCTATGCGGAAAAGGGCTATCCTCTGGTGCCGCGGATCACCAACGCGCTGTCCAGCGTGGCTGCCATGTTCAATGCGCAATGGCCGAGTTCCGCCGAGATCTACCATACGGACCGAGATCTCCCCAGGCCGGGCGACCTGTTCCGCAATCCGGCGCTGGCGGCGACCTATCGCCGGGTCCTCGCCGAGGCGGGCAGCGGCAATCGCGAGCGCCAGATCGAGGCGGCGCGGAAATGCTGGTACGAGGGCTTCGTGGCCGAGGCCGTCGACAGCTTCTACCGCAGCGCCGAACTGATGGATTCAACCGGCGCCGCCCACGGCGGACTGCTGACCGGCGAGGACATGGCGCGCTGGCGACCGAGCCGGGAAGCCCCGCTCACCTATGACTATCACGGCCACACGGTGGCCAAGTGCGGCCCCTGGAGCCAGAGTCCGGCATTTCTGCAGCAGCTCGCCCTGCTCAAGGACCTGCCGCTCCACGAGATGCCGGCCGACGGACCGGATTTCGTCCATCATGTCATCGAAGCGGCAAAGCTCGCCTTTGCCGACCGCGAAGCCTGGTATGGCGATCCCGAAGGCACCGACGTGCCGATGCAGGCCCTGCTTTCGGACAGCTACAACGCCGAGCGTGCCGCGCTGATTGGCGAGCAGGCCTCGAGCGAGCTCCGGCCCGGCCATCCGGACGGGCGCGCGCCCCGGCTTCCCACCCATCGGATCGCCGATGAAAACAGCGTCGACATCATGGCGCTTCTGGGTGTCGGCGAGCCCACGGTGGCGCGCGCCGCCGATCCGGCCGCGGACGCCGCCGGCGTCATGCGCGGCGACACCTGCCACCTCGACGTCATCGACCGCGACGGCAACATGGTCGCGGCCACGCCGAGCGGAGGCTGGTTTCAGTCGAGCCCGGTCGTCCCGGGCCTCGGCTTCAGCCTGTCGACGCGCACCCAGATGGGTTGGGTCGAGGAGGGCCTCGCCAGTACGCTGAAGCCCGGCCGCCGGCCGCGCACCACCTTGAGCCCCTCCATGGCCTTGCGCGACGGCAAGCCGTATCTCGCCTGGGGCACGCCGGGCGGCGACCAGCAGGACCAGTGGTCACTGATGATGTTCCTGCACATCGTCCACCACGGGCTGAATCTCCAGGAAGCCATCGATGCGCCGGCGTTCCATTCGGAACACTGGCCGAGCTCCTTCTGGCCGCGCGAAGCCCGCCCCAATGCGCTGCAGCTCGAAGGTCAATTCCCGGCGGAGACGGTGCGCGAACTGGAGCGGCGCGGCCATGAGGTGAGCGTCGGCGACCTGTGGTCCGAGGGGCGCCTGTCCGCCTGCTCGCAGGAGACCCGCGACGGCACCCGGTATTTGCGCGCCGGCGCCAACCCGCGCGGCATGCAGGGCTACGCGGCGGGCCGCTGAACAGACGTTCCGGCGGATGCCATACGGCACCCGCCGGAGTAACAATCTCGAGCTCTATTAGTTGTCGGGGTAGGCGTTGGGCTTGCTGGCCCAGTCCTGATAGGCGCGGCGCTGCTCATCCACGCCGATCCGTTCGGTCAGGGCGTCCCACTGGGCAGCCGTGTCGTCGAGGATCGCCTGAATGTCCTCGCCCGCCCACAGTCGGCTGACCGCCTGGCGCAGAATCTCCTCGTAGCGATCGGTCTGGATGATCGACAGGTCCAGGATACCCGTTTCCGCCCCCCGCTGCAGGGTGTCGAGGTATTCCCCGGCATCGGGCCAGAGATTGCGGAATTCCTCGCTTTCGAAGTGCGCCTCACGGAAGGGATCGCGCAAGGTAAAGGGCAGTTGCACCCGCTGCAGAGAGATGTCTTCGCTGTTCATCCACTGCATGAACAGATACGCGGCCTCCTTGTTGTCGCTCGTGGACGGGATCGACAGCGAGAAGCCGACGGCCAGTTCCGGGTTGCCCTCGGGCGGCAGGGCGTAGCCGATCTTGTCGGTGACCTGCGATTCCGGCACCCAGTCCAGGGCCTCCTCGCCGGAACCGTAGCCGGCCGCCCAGCGGCCGACCGGCGGCCAGGTAATGCTCATCGCGGCATCGCCCGACAGCAGTGCATTGAGGTTTTCCACGAAGCCCCACTGCTCGACGCCGTTGGGCATCATGTCGAGGTCGCCGCGGATGCCCTCGAACGTCCGTACGCCGGCGTCGCTGTTGATCGTCGCCTCCATGGTATCCGGATCGAAGAAGCGCCCGCCCTCGTCGCGGAATCGCTGCTGGACGACATACTGGAAGTTGCCGGGCTGGAAGTGCCCCACCGCGCCATAGATCTCCGGCCCGTGCTTGTCGG
>JBBDTC010000064.1:0-10042 GCA_040904625.1 Gammaproteobacteria bacterium | reverse complement strand
GATCGCGGGGTTGGCGGGTATCCTCCGCGGCGGTCCCGCTGGCGTCCTCGCGCCAGCCATCATCGGCCCATTGATTGGGCAGGGTCAGGATCTGGGCGGGGATGGTCAAGCTGGTGAAGCCGCGCAATGCGCCGGTGATCACTGAATCCTGATCATCGCTGTCGAACGGCTTGCCCGCACTGTGGCCGAGTGGATAGTCGACGAATGCAGCGCGCGGCGGTCGGCCGGCAGCGAGGATGTCGTGGGCGGAGCCGAGCACCAGCGTGGGAATGCCGTGGGCTTCGAGGTGGCGGGCGACCAGACACACGGTCTGGTGGCACACGGGTCACATCGCGACCAGCAAGACCGCGTCGACCGGGTCCCGCGCGCAGGCTTCGCGCAATGCCGGCGCTACTTCTTCGCGCACACGACGCTGCGAATAGATACCGCCCATACACGAGAACACGCGCTCGGCAAGGCCGCCGATGACGTTGTTGGCGGCGAGGCGGCGCAAGGTGCCGAGCGGGAAGATGCAATCCGGATCGTGTTTGGCATCGACCAGGTAGTTTTCGGTGATGTGCGAGAAGCGCAGCGCCTCGCGCGGCGTCGCCGCGGGAATGGCGCGAATCGATGCGTCGTCCTTGTAATGATAGGCACATTGGCCGAGGGCGTAGACGCCGGCCGTCGAAATCAGACCGAGGCGTGCGCGATCGAGCGGCTTCTTCAGTGCCGCCCAAGGTGGCGCCGTGTCGGCCCGGAACCAGCGATAGGGGGCATAGCCCAAGCGCTCGTAGCGGGCGCGGATGGTCTCCATATAGGCAACTGTCATGTGGACTCCGGTAGCCCGGCTACGGCGTCGTCGCCGCGCGGGTTTCGAGTGCGACCAACTCAGCGACGGCCTGCGCGCGCTGGGCCGGCAGATCAGCCGGTCGAGTGGCGCGCAGACGCGCGATCTCGGCGGCGGTATAAGGCTTGAAATCGGCCGGCAGGGCCGCTTCGCCCATGCGCGGCAGGAGCCAGTTCATGAGGCGCGCGAGCGCCTCGTCGTCGAGCGGTGTCTGGGCCACACCGGCGACCTGGATCAGAAAATCCCGGCCGGTCGGGACCCCGGCCAGACGGCCGATCACGCCGCGCATGTCGGGCACGCCGTTGCGCGCACTGCCTGAACCGTCGTCGCGGTGACAGCCGGCACAATGCTGGACGTAGTCGAGCGCCGGTGATTGCGCGAGCGCCGGCTGGCCGAGGCTGATACTCATTACGATCGCCAGGCTCGAGCAGAGGCGGCCGGCGCGCTTGGCCAGGGCTGCGTGCATGAATCCCGGAGGTCAGCCCGTCTTGCCGCCGGCCGCGCCGAGGACGATGGAAACCGTGCAGTGATAGACGCTGCTCTCGTTGCCCATGCACCAGTTGATGTCGTTGTGCACGCCCATGCGGTAGCCCGGACGCTCGCCTTCGTTCTCGTTGCAGAAGCAGCGGCCGCAGGATGTCACGCCGCAGCAATCGTTGTAGCTGACGAGGTAATGCTTGTCGTCCTCCGGATTCAGGCAGGTCCCGATCCAGGTCACAGACGATGGCTCGGTGCCGGGTGGGCAGCTGGTGATGGTGCCGCCGCAGCAGGTGCACAAATGCCCGTCCAGGGCACAGTAACGCCAGTATTCGCAGCGCTGATCGTCGAGCGGGTCGTGCTTGCCGTCGACGAGCGCCCCGTGCTGCGCACGCGGCGAGCGATCGAAGGGCAACACCGGCAGCACGAAGGCAGTACCGACAAGCAGTTTGCCCAGGCGCAGCAGCGCGCTGCGCCGCGAGGTTTGCTGGGCGACCTGGCGCGCCTGACGCTCGAAGAATTCATCAAACCATTTCATGTGCCGTGTCTCCTGCGCGAGATTACGCTTTCTGCAGATATTCCTGGATCGATTCGACGCCCAGCTCTTTCGCGGTGAACAGGCTTTCGAGCTGCTCGCGAGAATTGATCAGCCCTTTGGCCCTGACTTTGCCGTGCTCATCGAGCAAAACCGCATAGGGCAGCTTGCCGACTTTATAGCGCATGCCGAGTTCACTGGAGAGCACGTAGGGAAAGTCGGTGAGTTGCGCTTTGCTGTAGAACGCCCGTTGTGCCGCTTCATCGCCGTCGCTGGCCAGGATCACATCGAGCCAGTCGCGTTCGGCATCGGCGATCGAGCGCAGCACCGGAATGAGTTTCTTGCACACCGGACAGGTCGGGGAGAGAAAGAAGACGAGTTCACCGCGTCCGGACGGGTATCCGAGACGCACCTCGGCGCCGCTCAGCCCGGTCAGTTCGAACGTCGGCGCCTGGCTGCCGACGGCCGGGCCTTCGTCGAGCATCAGCGCGCCCATCGGTGCGACACGTTCGTAGAGCACGCCAATCTGGCGGGCCAGGGCGAATACCGCGATCACGAGTGCGATGACGATCAGCCACAGCGCAGCAAGGGCGACGAGCAGCGCCGTGTTCATGTGCTTGTCCTCAAACGTCCCAGTCGCGGCGCGTTGGCGATGAGTTGGCTGCTGACCAGGTAGATGCCATAGCCAGCCACGGCGCTGCCGGCCACGGAGAGGTAGTCCAGCCAGACCAGGTCGCGAGTCACAGGCGGGGCGAGTGCCACCAAGGCGAGCATCAGCAGCGCGATGTTACGGGCCACCAATGCCCATGAGACCATTTGTTCATCCTCGATGCCGCCGCAGCCGCAGCCGACGTCACGCCGGCCGCGCAGCAGGTTGATGACGACCGCACCCGTCACGAGCAGCAGCAGCGCCAGGGCGGCCAAGCCGCCGAGCGCACTGCCAGGCGCGATGACGAGAGCAAGGCCGGTCGCGAGTTCGAAGGCGGGCAGCGCGCGCGCTGTGAGCGCCACCAGCGCCTCGGGGAGCAGGCGGTAGTTGGCGAGTGCGGCTTCGAAGACATCCAGTTCGCGCATTTTCTGCCACGCTGCGACGAGAAACACGATGGCCAGCGTGGCGCGTGCCGCGTGGACAAAGACGAGGTCCGCCTGCATCACGTTCAGTGCAACTCGAGCAGACCGGCGAATTCGCCGATCGGGGCGCTGCGCGAGACCGGATTCAGCTTCGGCTGCGTTTCGTACTTGACAAATTCCGCGGTCATGCCGTCGTAGGCGAAAAGCACGGGCTGGTCTTCCTTGCTCAAGGCCATCGCGATCGAATTCGATCCCGGTGCCCGTTGCACACGCTTCCTCGATTCGAGATCGATCACCCAGATTTCCTTGGCCGGCAGCTTGTGACTGCCGTCGTAGCCACCATCGTGCATGCCCACGTAGAGCTGTTTGCGCGGCGCGTCGACGGCCAGCAGCTGATAGCCGCCCGGCTTCCACTTGGCGGCACGGTCGGCATCGTCGAGCAGTGACCAGGTGGCTTCGGTCTGCGCCACCTCGCCGCCCAGATGGATCTGGTGCACGTTGCCTTCATAAGAGACGAAATAGTAGGAATCGCCGATGCTTTCGGCCTGCACGAACAGCGGATCCTTTTCGGCGTCGAAAAGTTTGCCGCTGCGCTTCTGGCTGGCGGGCTCACCCTTGTCGTCAAGGGTAATGGTGAGAATGGTGCCGTCGCCGCAGAGCGTCGAGAAGCGCCGGGCGTTCGAGGCCGAAGGCAGGATGATCCAGCAGCCGGGCGTATCGATCTCGGTGACGAACTTCTCCTGTGCGCGGTCGACGACCGTAATGGAACTGGCTGGGGTCGAATTCTGAATGAGCACGAAGCGATCGTCGCTGGTGGCAATCAGGGTGCCCTTGTAGGGCAGCGCCTGGGCATGCTTGGCCGGGATGTCGACTTCCGACTTGAGTTCCAGCGTGGCCGTGTCGTAGACCTCGAACTGATCGAAACGCTTGCCGCGGTTGCGTTTGGTGTAATAAGTGGTGGCGACGTACATCTCGGAACTGTCGTTCGACAGCGCCGTCAGCCCGAACATGCCGGTCGATATCATGCCCAGGTAATCGTAGCTGTCACCGTCGACGATGTGGATACGCCCGTCGATCACATGAGCCAGAGCCAGATCGGTGAGGTAGATACGATGAGGGGTAGGCGGCGCCATGGGCTCGATGGTGAGTTTTTCGGCGGTGATTTCGGCATGGGCTAGGCTGCAGCCCAACGCCAGCGCGAGCCCGGTGGAGAGGAAATGTTTTGCCCGCATCACGATTGTCGCCTCCTTCATGGATCCCCGTTTAGCCGCGTCAGCGCCATCGTCGCGCCCGCCTGCCCCTCGATTCTAGGACACTTGTCCGGATTTGTGGAATCGGCGCTAATGGCGGGGAGCGACCTGGTCGGGCCGCCGCCGGTTGATCTGCTTCGCGCGGTCGGTTCCAATCGGCCCCAAATACTGCACCGCGGAGGGGATGGATATGGGACAACGACAATTGACGGCGGCCGACGGCCATACCTTCGGCGCCTACGAGGCGCTGCCGAGTGCGCAGTCGAAGGGCGCGGTGGTGGTCATTCAGGAGATTTTCGGCGTCAACCGCCACATCCGCCGCGTCGTCGATGATTACGCCAAGGCAGGCTACGCGGCGATTGCGCCGCAGATCTTCGATCGGGTCGAGGCCAATGTCGAACTCGGCTATACCGAGCAGGCGGATTTCGACAAAGGGCTGCGTCTCGCTTTCAGTGAGTTGAAAATGGATGAGACACTGGCCGATGTGCAGGCGGCTATCGACGTCATGGCCGAGCATGGCAAGGTCGGTGTCGTCGGCTACTGTTTCGGTGGCCTGCTGACCTGGCTCGCGGCCTGTGAACTCGACCGCGTCGCCGCCGCCTCGGCCTACTACGGCGGCGGCATCGCCAAAGAGGCCGCGCGTAGCCCACGCTGCCCGGTGATGATGCATTTCGGCGAGCAGGATACGCACATCCCGATGAGCGATGTCGAGACCGTGCGGAACGCCCAGCCCGACGTCCAGATCTTCGTCTACGACGCCGGGCACGGCTTCAACTGTGACGAACGCGAGAGTTATGACGCGACGGCAGCAGCGACGGCGCTGCAGCGCACCCTCGCCCATTTCGAGAAAAATCTGACCTCACCCGATGATTTCGACAAGACGGTGGTGATGTCGTCCTGAGGACATCACCCCGGAGGCTCTCTGCCCCGATATCGATACGCGCGGCCCGCCGCGGCGACACCCGCGCCGGGTGCGGCGCCCGGGCGCTGCTTTTTCCGTCTGCATAGGTGGTCCATTGATGAGTGTCTTCGAGCCCGCGCCCAATCCGGCTTTCTTCAGCGCCGAGCACGAGCAATTCAGGGCCAGCCTGCGTGCCTTCGTGGCGCACGAAATCTCGCCCTACGTCGACACCTGGGACGAGGCCGGCCGCGTCCCGCGCGACCTGTACGGCAAGGCTGCCGAACTCGGCATCCTGGGCGTCGGTTTCCCGGAAGAGTACGGCGGCACGCCGGCCGACGAGTTCATGAAAATCGTCGTCGCCGAGGAGATCGCCCGGGCCGGGTCAGGCGGCGTGCAGGCGGCTCTCGGCTCGCATGGTATCGGTCTGCCGCCGCTGCTTGCGGTGGGCTCGCCGGGGCTCAAATCGCGGGTAGTGCCGCCCGTACTGGCCGGCGAGAAAATCTCGGCGCTTGCCATCACCGAGCCCGGCGGCGGATCCGACGTCGCGGCCTTGCGCACCACAGCGGTACGCGACGGTGCTGATTATGTCGTCAACGGCGAGAAGACCTTCATCACGTCCGGTATGCGCGCCGATTTCATCACCGTCGCCGTGCGCACCGATCCGGCTGCCCGCGGCGCCGCAGGCATCTCGCTGCTGCTGGTCGAGGGCGAGACCGCGGGACTCGAGCGCACCGAACTACGGAAAATGGGCTGGTGGTGCTCGGACACGGCAACGTTGCGTTTCAGCGACTGCCGGGTGCCCGTCGACAACCTCATCGGCCCGGAGCACCAGGGCTTCAAGTCGATCATGCTCAATTTCAATTCCGAGCGCCTCGCCATGGCGGTAATGGCTTGCGCGTATGCGCAAGTGTGTCTCGAGGAAGCGGTGGCCTGGGCCCGCGAACGCAAGACCTTCGGTCTGCCGCTGGCCGAGCGCCAGGTCATCCGCCACAAGCTGGTCGATATGGCCATGCGCATCGATGCTGCACGCACGCTCGCCTACGAACTGGCGGATTGCGTACAGCGCCAGCGCGCCCCTGCGCGTGAACTGGTCGCACGAACCTGTATGCTTAAGGTCGTCGCGACGCAGACGATGCAGTTTTGCGCCGATCAGGCCGTGCAGATCCTGGGCGGCATGGGTTTCATGCGGGGTACCCGTGCGGAACGCATCTACCGTGAGGTGAAGGTGATGATGATCGGCGGCGGATCGGAAGAGATCATGAAGGATCTGGCGGCCCGCCAGCTGTGTATCTGAGAGCCTGGCCGCAGGCCCTCGTCAGTCCGCGAATCAGGAGTGCAGCGTGAGCGAGAATCTTTCCGAATTGCGGCCGATCTGCGAAGTCGCCTACTGGAATCACTGGGGCAGGCGTTGAACGGCGCCGACCGCGGCCGCCGCCGCGCGGGCGGCGTATGAAATCCGTCGTTCTCGCAGCAGGACGCGAAAAATCCCTGCGCCGCCGCCACCCCTGGGTGTTCTCAGGCGCCGTGGCGCATGTCGAAGGGGCGCCCGTCGCCGGTGAGACGGTCGCGATACGCACTGCCAAGGGCGACTTCCTTGCCTACGGCGCCTACAGCCCCCGCTCGCAGATCCGCATCCGGGTGCTCGGTTTCGACCACGCTGTCGCCGTCGACGAAGCGCTGATCGAAGCCCGCGTCGAAGCTGCGCTGGCCATGCGTGCGCAGGTTCTGCCAGCCGGGCTCGATGCAATGCGCCTGATCCACGGTGAGTCCGACGAATTGCCCGGAGCGATCGTCGACAGCTACGCCGGCACTGCCGTGATCCAGTGCAATAGCACCGCCGCCGAGCAGTGGCGTGATGCGATCGTCTCCGGGCTGGTCAGGCAAGTCGGCTGCTCTGCGGTCTATGAACGTTCGGATGCGGAAGTGCGCGTTCTCGAAGGGCTGCCGGCCCGTGTCGGCCTGCTCTATGGCAGCGAGCCGCCGGCGACGATCGCGATCAACGAAGGGGCGGCGCGCTACCTGGTGGATGTCCGCCACGGTCAAAAGACCGGTTTCTATCTCGATCAGCGCGACAACCGGGCTGCGGTGGCGCGAGCGGCGGGCGGCCGGGAGGTGCTGGACGTCTTCTGCTATACAGGGGGATTCAGCGTCGCCGCGCTGGTCGGTGGAGCGACTCGCGTGACAGCGCTCGACAGTTCGACCGAAGCCCTGGCCAGGGCTCGCGCCAATGTCACCGCGAGTGGCTACGACGACGCTGCTGTCGAATGGCTGGCCGAGGATGCGTTCGCCGGCCTGCGCCGGCTCTATGACAGTGGCCGGCGCTTCGACCTGGTCGTGCTCGATCCGCCCAAATTCGCGCCGAGCCACAAGCACGTGCAGCGTGCGGCACGGGCCTACAAGGACATCAATCTGTGGGCTTTGCGCCTGTTGCGGCCTGCGGGGCGCCTGTTCACCTTCTCCTGCTCCGGTGTGGTCGACGCCGCCCTGTTCCAGAGCATCGTCGCCGGCGCGGCGGTCGACGCCGGTGTCGGCGGACGGATCGTCGCTTACCTGCACGCGGCCGCCGATCACCCGACGGCGCTGGAGTTTCCTGAAGGCAGTTACCTCAAAGGACTCGTCGTCATACGTGGCTGAACGTAGGTCGGCCAAAGCTGTGCCGCAAAAATGGTGGTGCCGCCCGCTGGCAGAACAGCGCTGTCGTGCGGGCTAGGCCCTCGGCTGACGAGTCGCCGTTCGCGCGCAAGCTGAGTCTAGCGCTGCTCGCGCTCACACTCGCACTCGCCTACGGCATCTGGTATGCCTATAGCGTCATTTTAGTAGCGCTGCTTGGCGAGTTCGGCTGGAGCCGTTCGCTGGTCGCTGGTGCGTTCTCGGTGTTCGCGGTGGTCCACGGTGGCCTGAATCCCTTGCTCGGCATGCTTTGCGATCGCATTGCGCCGGCACTGATTGCCACCTTCGGCAGTATTGCCCTCGCCCTATCGCTGTATGCCTGCAGCCTGATCGATTCGCCCTGGGAGCTCTATCTCTACTTCGGTGTCCTGACCGCGGTCAGCGTTGCATGCTGCGGCTGGATCCCGGCGGTGGTGCAGGTCCAACGGCGCTTCGAGCACCGTCTCGGTTTCGCGCTCGGGATCGTCAGTTCCGGCGTCGGCGTAGGCATGTTGATCGTGGTGCCCTTGTGTCAGCTGCTGATCGATTTCTGGGACTGGCGTGTTGCGTTTCGCGTTCTCGGGCTGCTCGTGCTGATCTTCATTCTGCCGGCGGCGCTCTATCTGCTGCACAAGACGCCGTCGCGGCGACCCAGGCATTGCGACGCTCCGGTCAACACCGCTGCCACTGCCGCCGCCCGGGAGCGGCATTCGATGACGCTCCGCGAGGCGGCGCGGACAGCGCCGTTCTGGTTGATGGTCGCGGCGTTTTTTTTCGGCAGCTTCTGCTCGCAGACCCTGCAGGTACATCAGGTCGCATTTCTGGTCGATCACGGCATCGCAGCGCTCGCCGCGGCCTCGATGGTCGGCGTGGTGGGTGTGGCGAGTATTTTCGGCAAGACCGGCG
This sequence comes from Gammaproteobacteria bacterium, assembly GCA_040904625.1. GTDB lineage: Bacteria > Pseudomonadota > Gammaproteobacteria > JACKNG01. The sequence goes on along the minus strand of JBBDTC010000064.1, from coordinate 1,427 downwards.
GTGGCTGGCTGTCTGACCGCGTCGAGCGCGAACTCGTCTACATCGGCGGGATCGTGATTCTGGTGCTGAGCGTTGCCATACTGTATCTGGTCGGGCTGCACACTTCGTCCGCTGGTGCCTATTTCTACGCCGTACTGCTCGGCGTCGGCTACTCGGCGACGGCGGCCTTGACCCCGGCCATGGTCAGCGATCGATTCACCGGGCGCCATTTCGGCTCGATTCTCGGTATCGGGCTGCTCGGTAGTGCTACCGGCAGTGCCCTGGGTCCCTGGCTGAGCGGCCATCTCTTCGATGTCACCGGCAGTTACACGCTGGCGTTTGCCATCGCCGCCGGCAGCGGTGTGATCGCCGGCGTCGCCGGCTGGACCGCGCGCGGCCTGCGGCGGCGGGGCAGGGCCGTCGTCTGATTCCTTGATGGTGGTTCATGCCGCGCTGGCAGGCAATAATGCGCGCTGCCGAGTGAGCCTGCGGCGCGGTCGAGCGCCAGCGCACGGTTCAGCTTTGCCAATTCAACAAGACCCAGGGAGATCCCATGAAACTCGATTCATCAGTCAGCGCCGTTATCACCGGCGGCGCGTCCGGCCTCGGCGCGGCGAGTGCCCGTGTTCTGGCAGCCAAGGGTGTCAAAGTCGCGATTTTCGATCTGAACGAAGAACAAGGCGAGGCTGTCGCGAAAGAAATCGGCGGCGTGTTCTGCAAGGTCAATGTGACCTCGCAGGCCGAGTGTGAGGCCGGCTTCACCAAATCACGCGAGGCGATCGGGCAGGAGCGTATCCTGATCAATTGCGCGGGGACCGGCAACGCCTTCAAGACGGCGGGCCGCGACAAGCAAACCGGCGCGATCAAGACCTTCCCCATGGACAAGTTCGAACTCATCATCCAGATCAATCTGATCGGGACGTTCCGTTGTATCGCCTTGTCGGCGGCGGGCATGATGAATCTCGATCCGATCGACGAGTTCGGTGAACGCGGCGTGATCATCAATACGGCCAGCGTCGCCGCCGAGGACGGGCAGATTGGCCAGGCCTCGTATTCGGCATCCAAGGCCGGTGTGGTCGGCATGACTCTGCCGATCGCGCGCGACCTGATGTCCGAGGGCATCCGCGTCAACACCATCCTGCCCGGCATCTTCGATACGCCGCTGCTGCAGTCCGCGCCCGACAAGGTCAAGCAGGCGCTGGCCGCTTCGGTGCCGTTCCCCAAACGGCTCGGTGTGCCGCCGGAATACGCCCACCTGGCTCTGTGCATGATCGAGAACGGCTATTTCAACGGTGAGAGTGTCCGTCTGGACGGTGCGATCCGCATGGCGCCGCGCTGAGGCAGGAAGGCACCGTCCTTGGGCCCTAAGGGCCCGCCGCAAAATAACTGAACGATCTGGAACGCCGATCCATCCCGTCTGGCAGCGTTGCTCGTCAGTTGAATAGAAC
>JBBDTC010000063.1:0-1658 GCA_040904625.1 Gammaproteobacteria bacterium | reverse complement strand
CCCCCGGCTCCACCAAAGCAAAAGAGCTCTGCAGACGACTGCGCTTGTGCCGTCAGCGAGTGGCGCAGCCATGTTTGCGGAGCTTCCCTAAACACGAGCCGCTGTCAGGTACTGCCATGAGCACACCTCTCGATTTCGCCACGATCAACGCACTGCGTACCCATCACCCAGCCTGGCGGCTGCTGTGCTCGGACCATGCGCCACTCGTCGTGAGTTTCCTGCACCGTGTGTTCATCGTACCGAATGTGCGAGTGATGGCGGCCGCCGATTTGGCGGAAGCGCTGGAAGACGAACTCTATGCGCTGCGCCAGCAGCTTGGCGAGACCGCTTTCCCGAAGACGGCGATGGCGTATCTGAACGATTGGGCGGCGCCCGACAAGGGTTGGTTGCGCAAGTTCTATGGCGTCGCTTCCGACGAGCCGCAATTCGATCTGATGCCTGCCGCCGAGAAGGCGATCGCCTGGCTCGTGAGCTTGTCCGAGCGCAGCTTCGTCGGCACCGAATCGCGCTTGCTCACGCTGTTCGAGCTGCTGCGACAGATGGCCGAGGGCAGTGAGACCGATCCGGCGCGGCGGGTCGCCGAACTGCGCAGGCGTCGTGACGAAATCGATGTCGAAATCGCGCGCATCGAGGCGGGCGATGTGCCACTGCTCGACGATACCGGGCTCAAGGATCGATTTCAGCAGTTCATGCAACTGGCGCGCGATTTGCTCACAGACTTCCGCGAAGTGGAACACAACTTCCGCCAGCTGGATCGTCATGTGCGCGAGCGCATCGCGCTGTGGGACGGCAGCAAGGGGGCGTTGCTCGAGGAGATCATGGGGGAACGCGATGCGATTGGGGATTCTGACCAGGGCCGGAGCTTCCGGGCATTCTGGGATTTTCTGCTCTCGAGTCAGCGGCAGGAGGAATTGAGCGCGCGTCTGGAGCAGGTCCTGGCGCTGCCGCCGGTCGCAGCGCTGAAGCCGGACGCGCGCACCCGGCGCATCCATTACGATTGGCTCGAGGCCGGCGAGCACACCCAGCGTACCGTGGCCCAGCTGTCGCAGCAGCTGCGACATTTCCTCGATGATCAGGCCTGGCTCGAGAACCGGCGTATCATGGATATCCTGCGCGGGATCGAGAGCCGTGCGCTGGTGCTGCGCGGGACGCCGCCGGCGGGGTCTGTGATGCACCTTGCGGTGCCGGGCGTGGCCGTCGAACTGCCACTGGAACGTCCACTGTTCGCGCCGTCGGCCAAGCCGCGAATCGCCGATATCGCCGTCGAGATCGGTGCCGACGACAGTGAGCCGGCAGCGCTCTATGGGCAGGTGGTCGTCGATCAGGCACGTCTGGTTCGGCACATCCAGCAGGCCTTGCGATTGCGCTCGCAGGTGACCCTGCGTGAACTCATCGAGCGCCAACCGCTGCAACAAGGCCTGGCAGAGCTGGTCGCTTATCTCGAGCTCGCGAGTGCGTCTTTCGCGGCAACGGTGGACGAGGCGGTCACCGATCGAGTCGCCTGGGAGGCGCAGACGAGTGATGGCGCGGTCGTGCGCAGACAGGCGCATCTGCCACGTGTGATTTTCGTGAGTGACTAGGGCCTGTTGCTCTTTCATTGTTCGGCGCGACAATGGCCGCAGCCCTCCGGGTTGCCCCTGTAAGGAGGCCACTCGGCG
>JBBDTC010000062.1:0-1660 GCA_040904625.1 Gammaproteobacteria bacterium | reverse complement strand
GACGGGATGGATCGGCGTTCCAGATCGTTCAGTTATTCTGCGGCGGGCCCTTAGGCTGCCATTGCCTTCTGGAACGCCGGCCGCGCCTCCAGCCGCGCGTAATAGGCCGCGACGCGGGGGCAGCGGGCGTCATCGAGGACCTCGAAACGCCGCGCCGCAAACAACGTGAAACCCATCATGATGTCGGCGGCGGAAAAGCCGCTGTCCAGCAGATACTCACGCTCGCCCAGCGCGGCCTCCAGAAATTCGAAGGCGGCCGCGGCACGGGCCCTGGCATCGGCCAGCAGTTCGGGATGTTCGGCCGCGTCGTCGCGGTAACGCAGCAGCCATACCACCGCGGTCAACGGCGAGAAGGCCGTGCTCTCGGCGAAATGCAGCCACTGCAGGAAGGCCGCTCGCGTCGGCGTCCCGGTAGCCGGAGCGAGGCTGCCGTCGTCATAGCGCTCGAGCAGGTATTCGACGATGGCCCCGGATTCGAACATGGTGAGGTCGCCATCCTCGATCACCGGCACTTTGCCGCACGGCGTCTGCTGCGCGAACAGGCGTCCGGGCTGGGGTTTGAAATCGACCCGTTCGACGCCGTAAGAAACGCCCAGCTCCTCGAGCAGCCAGACGATGCGATCGGAACGGGTACGTGGGGCGTGGTAGAGCTTGATCACCGGGTTTTCTCCTGTTGTGAGTTTGTCTGGCGGGCATGAATCGTCGAGCGGTCGCCGGCAGCCGCCCCGCTCAGGCGCGGGCGACCTCGACCAGATTGTCCGAGAACGTCGGCGCGTGGCCCATATCGACGAAGTCGGCCGAGCTGCAGACGTTGACCGTACCGCGATTGCGCTGGCGCCAGTAGCCGAGCGTGGCGACGACCACGCCTGGATTGACGTCCTGGCTGAGACGCGCCGCGCCTTCGAAGGCGCCACGATCGTTGAACACCCTTACGGTGTCGCCCTCCGCTATGGCCCGCTTGGCGGCGTCGAGCGGGTTGATCAGCACGAACTGTTCACCCTGGCCGCGGATCTTGCCCTCCATATTGGCGTAGCAGGAGTTGAGAAATCCGTGGCTCTTGGGCGAGACGATATTGAGCGGGTAACGCGCGGCCAGAGCCGGGTTGGTGGCCGGACTCTCGCGGGGCGGGACGAAATCCGGCACCGCATCGAGCGGCTCGCCGCCCTGTTGCTCGGCATACATCTGCCGGAAAGGGCCGGCGACGAAGTTGCCGCCGGCGGCGATGCTCGATTCGAATTCACACTTGCCGGACGGGGTCGGAAAATTGCCCGCCCGGTGCGGTGCGCGGTCGTCGGCGCCGCCGATCGCGAGATGCGCGAAACCGTGCGCGCGCAGATAGTCCAGATCGAAGCCGGCACAGGCCGGTGCGTCCCAATCGACGAAGTGCTCGAGACACTCGGCATCCGACCATTGGAATTCGGCTTCGTCGTAGCCCATGCGCGCCGCCAGACGCCGAAATATTTCGCGGTTGGGCAGCGCTTCGCCCGGCGGCTCGGCACAGCGCGCATTCCACGTCAGGTAGTTGTGGCCCCAGGAGAGGATGATGTCCTCCATCTCCGCGCCCATCGCGGCGGGCAACACGATGTCCGCATATTGGGCGACGTCGGTCATGAAATGGTCGGCGACGACGACGAACAGGTCGTCGCGCAGCAAGCCCTGT